>CAJCJB010000037.1 GCA_903970545.1 Candidatus Saccharimonadota bacterium
ATAAAGGTTTCCTGCCATAAGTAGAACCTTAGTAGCTGCATAGGTATCCAATACACTCTTTTCTTTTTTGTTTTCATGGTTTCTATATTTTAATAATTAATAATCTTGTTTAGTTATCATGATAATAGAGTTCCTTATTCGGATAACCAAGTTAATTATCACGATAATCAAGTTTATTATCGGGATAAGATAAGTTCCTTATCAGGGTAACTAAGTTTGTTATCCGGATAAATAAGTTCCTTATCATGATAAGTAAGTTTGTTATCCGGATAAATAACTTCCTTATCCGTTGTTTTTACCTTCAAAGAGCCTTTTAGAACTTGTTTGCCATAGTAAAGTTACCCAATAATAGCTTATTAACAAAGGTTTGCAGGGTAATTAGTTATAAACTACGGTTAATACTTTACATTAGGAAATGTGGGGTTTTCGTTTATATTATAGGGACGGGATGTTTTGTATATTTGAGGAGATTGAAAGTGGAAATATGTTATATAAAATTACTATAGAAAACCATTGGAAAGCACTAGGCTTTTTGATATTCATTACTCTTGCTATACTTGTATTTTATTTAGTAAAGTTTAATGTAATAAACTCAAATTCTTTTATCCAAAATGGATTAATAATATATTATCTTATAAACTTTTTACCTGTCTTATATCTTCACAATGAATATTATTACAACAACAAGGGTATAACTATTGAAATAGATTCTTATGCAGGGAAATTCAATAAAATTGTCCGCACAGAAAAAACAGGAAAGGTCGAAACTTATGGTCTTGATGATTTAAATAAAATCGAAATTTATATGCCTCCGAACTTATATAATGGAAGGTCCGTAAGATATATGCCATTTGAGGATTATCATTATGCAAGAATATATACAAATAGTGGGAAAGAAATAATTATTACTTGCTTAATGGTGCGGAATGTTGAAGACGCAATAAAAAAAATAACTGGTGTTCCTATAGAAAGAAAGATACGATTGTTTGCTAGTATAGAAATAGAGAATAATTGGAAAATCAACTAATAACGGGTTACGTTAGGGATTGCAACGAAAATCCTTTTGTTGTAATCGACAAAAGATTGAAGTGCAAAGCCCGACGGCGCAATAGATTTCTCTCTTCGTTCGAAATGACAACGCGCCGGAACGCCCAAATGGTGTTTAATACCAATATTAAATCTTCGTTAATTCTTTAATGGAAACTTAAAAACAAATAAAAGTTTCCGTAGATTTGCCGCGCTAAAAAAAGCGGGTTACCATGAAGGAAGTTGCTTTACCATTTATCTTACCTACCAAAAGCATTGTTTTACCTACCAGTATAATAAATCAACCTAAAAAGCATTGTGTAGGGAGGCTTGCTTACTTTATTTTGCCGCACATTTAAAGATATAATTTATGAAGAAATTAGTAATTATTCTTATTATCATACTCTCCCCTCTCTTTTGGAGAGGGGCTGGGGGCGAGGCTTTTGCCCAGCAACGCTCCGTTAGCGGATACGTTAAAGACGCCAAGAACGGAGAGATGCTTATTGGTGTTAGTGTGTATGAAAAGGGCACTACCAACGGGGTAAGTACTAATGCGTATGGTTTCTATTCGCTGGTGTTGCCTGCCGGCAAGCATACGGTAATGGTATCGTATTTGGGTTATGCTACGCAAAGTATGGATATAGAGTTAAGTGATAAGGGTGTAACCAAAAACTTTGAACTTAGTGATGCGGATAATTCTTTAAACGAAGTGGTTATATCATCAGAGCGTGAAGACCACAATGTAAAATCGGTAGAGATGAGTGTGGCTAAGCTGGATATTAAACAAATTAACCGCATACCTGCCCTGCTTGGCGAAGTTGATATTATACGTGCCATACAACTGTTGCCGGGGGTAACTACCATGGGCGAGGGATCTTCGGGGGTTAACGTGCGGGGTGGTAATATAGACCAAAATCTTATCTTGTTGGATGAGGCGCCTGTGTATAATGCGTCTCACTTATTTGGGTTCTTCTCTATTTTTAACCCCGATGCGGTAAAGGATGTAAAGCTTATTAAGGGCGGTATTCCTTCTCAGTATGGTGGTAGGCTTTCCGCTATTTTAGATATACGGATGAAAGAAGGTAATAGCAAGAACTTGCAAATAACGGGTGGTATCGGTACTATATTCAGCAGGCTTTCCATCGAAGGACCATTGATTAAAAATAAAATGTCGTTTATTGTGGCAGCTCGTAGGAGCTATATAGATATACTGGCTAAGCCTATCTTAAAAAAGAAAGAACCTCAGTTAGGCGATTTGGTGTTTTACTTTTATGATTTAACAGCTAAGCTGAATTACCGCGTAAATGAAAAGAACAACCTGTTTTTAAGCGGCTACTTAGGTCAGGATAAGTTTGGTGCTGGTTTTAGTTTTAAATATGGTAATGCTACCACATCTCTGCGTTGGAACCACTTGTTTAATGATAAATTGTTTTTAAACACCACTGCCTTTTACAGTAATTATAATTATGGACTGGGCTTTACCAATGCGGGTACTAACCAGAGTTTTAATTGGACATCTAACATTATTAACTATAGTGTAAAACCTGATTTTACGTATTACCTGAATAATAAGAATACCATGCACTTTGGCGGACAAGGCATTATGTTACAATTTGAACCCGGGCAGGCTGTTGTTACAGCTTCTGATGGTAGCACTACAAACATAAGTGTACCTAATAAATATGGTTTAGAAAGTGCCTTGTATGTAGATGATGAAATTAAAATAAACAGTCGCTCAAACATTCAGTTTGGTATTCGTTACTCGTTATTTGATTATATGGGGCCCGGCAATCGCTATGATTACTATGATACCATACCTAATAATGCTAAGCGTTTAAAAGATACCGTTGCTTATGGAAACGGAAAAAGCATTGCACATTATGGCAACTGGGAACCACGGCTTTCTTATAAGTTAGATTTAACAGATAATAGCTCTTTTAAAGCCAGTTATAACCGCACGGCACAGTACCTGATGTTGGTATCAAACACAGCGGCATCTACTCCGCTTGATATTTGGACGCCGGTTACCAACAATATTAAACCTCAGATAGCAGATCAGGTAGCAGCAGGTTACTTTAAAAATTTACGGGACAATATGTTTGAAAGCTCGGTAGAGGTGTATTACAAGAACCTGCAAAACCAGTTAGATTATATTGATAATGCCAACCTGCTTTTAAATAAGTATTATGAAAGTCAGTTGCTTCAGGGTAGAGGAAAAGCTTATGGCGCTGAGTTTTATTTTAAAAAGACAAAGGGTAAACTAAACGGATGGATTAGTTATACCTACTCCCGCACTTTACGCCAGATAAATGGTTTGAGTAACAACCAGTGGTATCCAAGCAAATATGATAGACCCAATAACCTGGCAGTTGTATTGAATTATGATTTTAATAAACGCTGGAATGTATCGTGCAACTTTGTTTACATAAGCGGAACACCTAACACCTTCCCCGATTCTAAGATAGAGATACAGGGTTATACCGTAAACTACAATACATCAAACATGCGGAATAACTTCCGTAACCCTGCGTATAACCGTTTAGATTTTTCGGCAACATACAACTTTAAGAAGAATGAAAAGCGACGTTGGCAAAGCAGTATAGTATTTAGTGTGTATAATGCTTATGACAGAAAGAATGCCTTTGCGGTTTATTTTCAGGCAACGCCAAATCAGGCATCGCAAACACAGGCTATTAAGTACTCGGTTGTAGGAACCGTTATTCCTGCCATAACTTATAACTTTAAATTTTAAGCTATGAAAAAAATCACTTATCACTTATCACTTATAATTTGTAGCTTATTACTTCTTAGCTCTTGTACATCCGTTATTCAGGTAACTGTTCCTACCGGAAGTCAACTTGTAGTGGTAGATGCTTTTTTAGATAACTCTTCTAATCCGCAAACGGTGAGGCTAACTTTTAATGCGAACTACTTTAGCAATGTTCCTACACCACCTGTGTTAGGTGCAATAGTTACGCTGAATGATTTAAACAATGCTAAAACATATAGTTTTACTCCTGATGGAAATGGTAATTATATATACACACCCGGTATAAATGATAGCATGGCGCAAGAGCATCATAAATATCAGTTAAACATATCGTATAATGGAAACACATACAATGCTCTCTCCACTATGAATAGAACGATGGCTGTTGATAATATTACGTTCAGAGTTTCGGCTGAGGATTATGCTAATAATTATCCGCTTTCTGATACTACTAATCCTCGTAAATTCTTTCCCTATGTTCATGCAAAAGATAGTGCCGGTCCCATATCAGATTATTACTGGCTTAAAGTATTTAATAATGGTGCTTTTTATAATCAACCTGCTCAATTAATTGTTTTTCAAGATGGAGGTTATCAAGGTGATAATGGCGATTCCTTAATTGCACCTTTTGCCTTTCAAAACTTAACTAATAGTAATAATCCTTTATACCGAAATGATGTTTGTATGGTACAGATTTATTCAATAAATAGTAATACTTTTGAGTTTCTAACTCAGATGAAAACACAGATGACTAATTCTCAGGCTGGCTTGTTTGCAGTTACTCCACAAAATGTAAAAACTAACATACAGCAAATAAGTGGTACACAACAGGCTATTGGTTGGTTTAATATGGGGATGGTTTCAAGCAAAAGTGTTATTGCTTATTAAATAATGTGGGAAATAAAGAAGCATACCATTCTTTATTTTGTAATAATTGCCCTTATAACATCTTGTACTTCTATCATTCAGGTTACAGTACCAAATGGTGCTACCCTTTTAGTAATAGATGCTTTTTTAGATAATTCTTCTAAACCTCAAACCGTGCGCATAACTACCTCAGCAAATTATTTTAGTGAGGTACCTACTCCGGCTGTTTTAGGTGCAACCGTTGGTTTAACCGATTTAACTAATTCTAAAACCTACACCTTTACTCCCGATGGTAAAGGGAATTACATCTATACACCCGTTACAAATGATACCATGGGTTATGTTAACCATAAGTATCAGTTGAATGTATCATATAACGGCAATGTGTATAATGCAGTATCTACTTTGTTTCCTACTATTCCTGTTGATACTATTCTGTTCAGAATATCACAAACAGATATTGGGGGCAAACTCCCTCTTAGCGATACGACTAATCCACGTAAGTATTTCCCTGACTTAGTAGCCGTAGATATTCCGGTACAGAATAATTATTATTGGGTAAAAGTATATAAAAATGGAGTATTTTATAACCAACCTGGTCAGATGGATTTCTTTGAAAATTCGGGAGGAGTATTTGGTATAAATGGTGATACCATACAACCGCCTAACAACTTTTTTGGGTTAATAGATAACAGTCACCCTTACTATAGAGGCGATACCTGTTTAATACAGATATATTCTACAGATGCTAATACCAATGATTTTTTAGGGCAGTTGCAAACCCAAATGACTAATTCTCAGGCTGGCTTATTTGCTGTTACTCCTCAAAATGTAAAAACAAACATACAGCAAACAACTGGTACACAGCAAGCCATTGGTTGGTTTAATATGGGAGCTATAATGAGTAAGAGTGTAATTGCGAAGTAACCTCTTACAAGTGCAAAGCTGCTTTCTTTGCTAAAAGTTGTTCATCTGTTTCTTTGTGAGCTTCATCAGGTACGCAACAATCAACAGGGCAAACAGCAGCACACTGTGGCTCATCATGGAAGCCTTTACATTCGGTGCATTTATCAGCTACAATATAATACACATCCATACTATTAGGTACTTGTGGAGCACTTGCATCAGCTTCAACACCTGTGCTTAGTCCTTTAAACATACCTGTTACAGTACTACCATCGGCAAAACGCCACTCGGCACCACCTTCATAAATGGCATTGTTAGGGCATTCAGGTTCACAAGCTCCGCAATTAATACACTCCTCAGTTATTTTAATAGACATTTTATTCGCTTTTAAATATGTTTACTTTTGCGTTCATGTATTCGCTGCGCTTGGCTGTTTAGTTTTGCTCAAAAATCGGCGCAAATATACATAATCATTTATAGATTTTAAGCATTACAAAATTATGGAGAAAGAAGCATTAGCCTTTTTAAAACTAAAGGATTTTCTATCAGATTTTATACAAGAAAGAAAGAACTCTTTATATCAAAGCAAATACATAGAATTAGATAACCTTGTTGAGCAATGTTTCTTATACAATGGATGGTTTACTAAAGAGAATGTACTAAAAGCTTTACAAGGTATTGTTCTCTTATTAGAAGAAAACAACCTGAAAGAATTTTGTAAGCAAATTAATAAACCAAAAACACCAAAAACAGTTGCTGTTATTATGGCAGG
>CAJCJB010000038.1 GCA_903970545.1 Candidatus Saccharimonadota bacterium
TAATCCATGGTTTGCGTGTAATTACAGTTATAAAGCCATCATTAGATAAACACAAAAAATTTCACCAAATTAAAAATTAAAATTTAATTTAAAGCCTAAAACATAATAGTACTTTTAAAAAAGTTGCATGACCGCAGATGCTGGCACAACTATTATCCTCAAAAAATTTTGTCAAAAAATAGCACAAACTAAACCACTGGAAAAACAACTTCCCCATGAAGAAAACCAAAAATAAAAATAACAGCTGAAACTAAACAGAAAAATTAAAAACATATTCTCTTTAACAAAGAGACGTTATCAAAACTTTTAATTAAAAAAAAACCAGTTTCGACCTGGAAATGCAACAATTAAAAATAGTACACGTTTTTAAGTTAAAAAAACTAAATATCTTTTAAATATTTTTTGCAAACACGCAGAACGTTTCTAATCAATGTAATATCGGTATCTTATTTCTCCCTATATATAGTTTAATTTCCCTCAATTGAGTTCTTTAAAACCACTCAATTGAGGGGAGCAAAACAATGTCACTCTAAAAAAAAGTGGCCGGGGTCCCTTATCACATTTTTGATTAAAGACCGGAAACCGAGATTTATCTTCCTGTACCCTTAGGGGTACTATATAAAATTCCAAAACCTTGCTTTTTGGAAAGTTTTAGTAACACACCCCAATTGGGGTGTGTTACTAAGAAAGACTTCGTCTTTCTCCCCCTTTTGCCGATTCAAAAGATAGGGGGAGAAAGAACGTTTTTATCAAATAACGTATCTTAAGATAGTTTTAACTGTTTTTTTTATATTTACTTCCCCTTCAAAAAAAATATATCTTTTAAATATTTCAGTTTTATCTATATAATATATTTATATAAAAATACGGATAAAAATATCTTAAAACCATTGATTTAACTAAAACGTAAAAATTTAATTAAATTAATTATGGTTTAGAATATTGATTTATTTGACATTACATACCTCATCCCACCCCTCAACCGGAGGGGTATGAGGTATGTATATTAAACGCGATGAGCTTATTCAACAAATCATAAGGATATTGGAACCATGTACTTTGTTTTTGGAAGATGGGCCGGAATTTTAGGATCTTCTCTTAGTTCATTAATTCGAATTGAATTGGGTCAGCCAGGACCTTTCTTAGGAAACGACCAACTTTACAATTCTATCGTCACAGCTCACGCTTTTGTGATAATTTTCTTTATAGTTATACCTATTATAATTGGCGGACTGGGTAACTGACTTATTCCTATAATAATAGGAGTTCAAGACATAGCGTTTCCTCGTATGAATAACATAAGATTTTGGCTTTTGCCTCCATCTTTATCTCTTTTGTGTTTATCCTCTTTAACAGGTAATGGAGCTGGAACGGGTTGAACTGTTTATCCCCCCTTAAGCAGCTACAATTTTCACTCAGATTATTCTGTAGACTTGGCAATTTTTAGATTACATTTAGCTGGAGTTTCATCGATTCTAGGATCAATTAATTTTATTTCTACAGTTTTAAATATAAAAATTCCAACGGTTTCTATAGAACTAATTCCATTATTCGTTTGATCAGTAATCATCACCACAATTCTTCTCTTACTATCGCTACCTGTTTTAGCAGGCGCTATTACCATATTGTTAACAGACCGTAATTTTAACACATCCTTTTTTGACCCTAGGGGGGGTGGAGATCCCATCTTATATCAACATCTTTTTTGATTCTTCGGACACCCAGAAGTTTATATTCTAATTCTTCCAGGTTTCGGAGTTATCTCACATACAATTAGTTTTTACTCAGGAAAAAAAGAACCTTTTGGAAGGATGGGAATAATTTATGCGATAGCATCAATTGGATTTCTAGGATTTATTGTTTGAGCACATCACATATTCACCGTTGGGATGGATGTTGACACCCGTGCTTATTTCACAGCAGCTACAATAATCATTGCAATTCCCACAGGAGTAAAAGTGTTCAGATGGATAGCAACTATAAATAGATCTTATTTGTGAATAGATACACCAATATGATGATCAATAGGATTTATCCTATTATTCACAATAGGAGGTCTTACGGGAATTATTTTGTCAAATTCATCAGTTGATGTTACTCTTCATGACACTTATTACGTTGTAGCTCACTTTCATTATGTTTTATCAATAGGGGCGGTATTTGCCATAATAGCAGGAGCTACTCATTGATTACCCCTATTGATAAATATAAATATAAATCCGAGAATACTAAAAGTGCAGTTTTTATCAATATTTATCGGGGTTAACCTAACATTCTTTCCCCAACATTTCCTTGGACTGAATGGAATGCCACGGCGATATTCTGATTATCCAGACGTTTTTACTACATGAAACGTAATTTCTTCAATTGGATCCTTGATTTCATTCGCATCAGTAATATTGTTAATTTGAATTATTTGAGAAGCCCTTTCTTCCTCTCGAGCTATTATAAGATTTAATTTTAGAAATACAGCCATAGAATGAAACAACTCTGCCCCTCTAGAAGAACATACTATAAATCAATCCATAAAAATTAAAATAATAAAACTAATTAAAAATT
>CAJCJB010000039.1 GCA_903970545.1 Candidatus Saccharimonadota bacterium
GTTTATTGGCACATACTCTAACGAAGTACCTAAAGTTTCTATGCAGATTGCTATTCTTGCCGGACATCGTTTTGAGACTACCGATAAAGCCGGACTTGCTTACCTTACTTCAAATCTTTTAAACGAATCTACCGAAAAGCATACTGCCGAAGAGATAAGTGATATGCTGGAAGCCCTTGGTTCTGATATTGATATATCCTGCAACGGAACGGAAATTAATATGAATATTACTTCACTTACCGAGAATATGGATAAAACCCTTGCTATTGCCGAAGAGATTTTATACCACCCTAAGTTTAGTGCGGATGATTTTGACCGAGCAAAAAAACAACAACTGGATGCCATGCAACAACAGCAAACAAGTGCTAGTGCTATTGCCGATCAGCAATTTGCCCGCATACTTTATGGCACAAACAATATTATGGGTTTACCAACTGTGGGTACTACCGAAACCGTTAATGCACTTACTTTAGATGATGTAAAGAGCTATTACAAATCGCACTTGTCTCCTTCGCAAAGTGAGGTAATGTTAGTGGGTAATTTAACCCAGCAACAACTAATGCCTAAGCTGCAATTCTTAAAGAACTGGGCAGATGTAAAAGTTACCAAAGCTGCCGAGCCTGCTGTGCCTGCCATTGCTAAAACAAGCGTTTACTTTGTAGATAAAAAAGCAGCTCCGCAGTCAGAGATACGTATTGGTTGCATATCAATGCCTTATGATGCCACAGGCGATTATTATAAATCAAACATTATGAACTTTTCTTTTGGAGGAGCCTTTAACAGCCGCTTGAATCTTTTATTGAGAGAGAAACGTGGGTTTACCTATGGTGCACGCGGAGGTTTTAACGGTGGCTTGTATGATGGTATGTATGTGATGAGTGCAGGTGTACGTGCCAATAGTACGGATAGCTCGGTAGTTGATTTTATGACCGAGATGAAAACCTATGCCGATAAAGGCATTAGTGCCGATGAGCTTGGCTTTACCAAAAGCAGCATGGGACAAAGTGATGCACTTAAATACGAAGCACCTTTCCAAAAAGCAGCTTTCTTAAAGCGATTACTGGATTATAACTTAGATGGAACGTATGTGAAAAAACAAAGTGATATTTTAGCTGCTATCAGCCAAACCGAAGTTAGTGCTCTTTCTAAAAAATACCTGCCCTACAACAATGTAAACATTATCATAGTAGGTGATAAGCAAAGCAACTTAGACAAGATTAAAAAACTTGGCTATGATGTGAAACTGCTTGACGTTACCGGTAAGGAAATTACCGAGTAGGGGGAGAGTAGTATTTTGATATTCTTATAAAGTTAAGAGTTATTTATGTTTATTCTAATTCAAAAACTACTTTTACTGTTGTTGAAATACTAATTGTTTGAGGAATATCAATTAAAGTTCTATTTGAATTCTCAATAATCCCGCTTGATTTAGTAGCTGGATCTATAACATAACTTCTTGAGTAGTTAGATAATTTTGGGTCTGTTTCTTCTGTATCCATAATCTTGATAATACGTTTTACTCGCCTTAATGCCATAGATGCCATTGTTTGTGCTTTATCTTGTGCAACCTTAACAGCTTTTTCAAGAACTTCTTTTTTTTGTTTATCATAATCTTTTAACAAGAATTGACTTTTGAAATTATAGAATCCATTTCTAACAAGAAGCTCCTCCACCTTTGTTGTAAGCTTAATAGAATCTATACTAAAATTTACTGTTTGATCACATTGATAGCTCATTTTCTTTGTTTGATAATCTGTGTGTTTATTCACGGAAAGTAATGCAAACTTTACGTTTGCATCAGGAATATTCATATCCTTAAATATTCTCAATAGTTTCTTTTCCATTGCATAGTGATTTTTGTATGCAGTATCTAAACTCGATTCATCAGAAGCGCTATAAGAAACAGTAAACTGAACTCTATTTGCAGGAACGTCTATTTTTGCCTCTCCAAGGACTATAATTCTATTATCTTGAGAAATAGTTTGTCCAAAACTTGCGTTAGCAAAGCAGAAAAAATTAAATAAAACGCTAATCAGATGTATTCTCTTTTTCATAAAAACCTAAATAGTGTAACAAATGTAAGCCATTTTGCTATATAAGGCTAAAGTTTGGTTTTGAGATGTTAAATTCTCATTCCAATAGTCAAACTTTTCGTGTTGATAAGTATGACTATCATGACGATAGTCATACTTCACACACTGATAGTCACACTTATCACGGCGATAGTCATACTTATCACAGCGATAGTCACACTTATTACGGCAATAGTCGTACTTATTACGGCGATAGTCAACACTATCGGCATGAAACCTTTACCTATTTGGGTAAAAAATGAAGTTTTGGGTAAGAATTACTTATCCTCATCACTTAAAGCATCAACTTTGCTCTTGTCGGCGGTAATATACAGGTCTATTTTAGCACCGGTGCTTACTTCATGGTCATTTCCGGGTGCGGGGGTTTGGCGGTAAACTAATGCTTCGCAGGTATCACTCACGGTTTTATCGGCTATTATGCTGCCTACCTGCAAGGCAGATGATTGTATTTTGCTTCGCGCATCGCAAAAACTCATGCCAATAAGGTTGGGCAATGCCATAGTCTCCATATCACCGTTTCCTTTGCCCACCTGCAGTTCTATTAAAGAGCCTTTTTTAATACGCGTACCCGGTTCAATTTCTTTGCCTTTATAAAATTGCTTAATTACACAGTTTTTGCAGGCATCGGCAACATATTTAATATTTACTTTTAGTCCATAGCTCTCTACCATAGCAACTGCCTGCCTTACCGACCTATCTACCAGCTTGGGCATCTCAATTTGCGGAGGCAGCATAGAGGTAACATACAGGTATATAACACGGTTTTCTTTTACCTCGCTTTCTTTCTCTGGGTCCTGCCTTATAATGGTTCCGGTTGTTTGCTGCGGACTATAAATAGAATCTATTATCTGATAACGCAGTTGTTTATCTTTAATAAAATCGTTTAAAGCAGCAATGGGTTTACCTGTAAAATCGGGTACTTTAACGGTTATATCGTGTCTGGTAAAAGAAGATACCCATTTAAGTCCACCCCACATTACTAAGAAGGCTATTAGCAAAGACAAGCCTAAATGAAGGAAGAATTTTTTAGTTTTTATAAATTTAAAGAAACTCATAAGCAAGCTAACTTAGGTAAGTAACTCTTTTAATTTGTTTATTTGCTCTGCATTGCCCAGTACAAATATTTTGGCATCCGGTATAATTTTGGTATCGGCAGCGGGGTTGATAATGTATTCTCCGGTAGCGGTTTTAAAACCTATGATGTTGGCACCCGATTTATTACGAATCTCTAAATCTTTCAGTGTTTTATGGCGTAATTGTTCGGGTATGTTTTTAAAACTTATCTCTTCCATATTAACGGAATCGCCCTCTTGCCCCACCAAATGGTCGATAAACTCTACCACATCGGGCTTCATTACTAAGGATGCCATGTGTGCACCTCCAACCCTGTCGGGCATTATCACGTTATTGGCTCCTGCAATTTTAAGTTTGGTATCCGAGTTATCTTCGCTGGCACGGCTAATTATAGTAAGGTTGGGGTTCAGGTTGCGGGCGGTAAGTACAATAAAAAGATTATCGGCATCAATGGGTAATGAAGTTATTAAAGCTCTGGCGCGCAAAATCCCTGCTTTAAGTAATACTTCATCAAGTGTAGCATCGGCATTAATAACCAAATCGTTGTATTTATGATTCATATTATTAGTAAGCTCGGCACTTTTTTCAATTACTATAAAACGTTGATTATGTTTTTTAAGTACCTGTGCGGCTTGTCTGCCATTACGCCCGTAGCCACAAATAATGACGTGGTTATTTAATTTTTGTATGGTCTCGTTCAATTTTCTGTTCTTAAATATCTTGTTAAACTCTCCGTCAAATACAAAGCGTGTAACCGAAGTAACTGCGTAAGCAAATATACCAAAACTTATCATCACCAAAAGCGCGGTAAATATTTTGCCATACATATCAAGCGGATGTACCTCTTCAAAGCCAACCGTGGCAATGGTAATGATGGTCATGTAAAAGGCATCAATAAATGAGTAGTTGCAAATAAAATGATACCCAACAATTCCTATAAACGTAATGCCTATAAGTAAGTACAGAGGGAGCAGAAAGCGGGAATATGATTTAAAATCGTTGAACATGGCTTAAAGAGATTCCAAAGATAGCTATTGAAAGCTAATTTGATTAATGCAGAATAAGGAGTATAATTACTGAATGATCAGTTTTTGAACCTGATTGGTATTTGTACTGCTTTGCACCTTTAGCATATATATACCCTTCTGCATGGCAGAAAGATCAATATTCAAATTTTGATTAGCAGTACTTCCTTTTATAGTTGTTGTATAAACTTCATTGCCCAGCATATCGCATACAGATAATGCTGTAGTAGTTGTAACATTAGTTAAACTCAGCGTAATATAACCATTGCTCGGGTTTGGATATACCAATATCTGATTGTTGTTACTGGCTACCTGTTTAATACCTGTTATTTTAGCCCCTATATATTTATTCATTCCATTT
>CAJCJB010000040.1 GCA_903970545.1 Candidatus Saccharimonadota bacterium
AGGCGGTTAATGCTAAAATCACAATTAGTATGCACAGCTTATTCATTAGTACAAATATAAAAAAAGTCCCGTTATTTTCATACCGGAACTCTTATTAAAATACAGTTTTACGCAGCCGTAACATCAGCATGACACAAAGGACTGGGAGTACTTAACTGCTCATGCGTATTTTTGGTGGTGTCTCCGTTTGAATTATTTATTTTTTAACTCATAATACGAAACCTGTATCTTTGCAGTATGAGTAAACCTAAACGCCCCAAAGATACTAATCATGTAATACAGTAAAGCAAGCATCATTCAATGCACAGCACATAACACTGAACATAGCTGATTTAGAAGCAGGTGTTTGCTTTATTACTCTATAACAAGTAGTGCAAATGTTAGTATACAAAAGGTTATTGTAAATAAATAAGGTATTGACTAGAATGTTAAAACATGTATATTTGATGAACCTTAAATTACGAAAATGAAAAAATTAATTACGCTTGGTGTCTTTGTTTTGTTGACTAACATAGCGATGGCACAAAAAACAATGGATGCCCCCGCGATAATTCCTCCTGCAAACAATAATGAAGTAGATGCACAGGTAAAAGCGCACAGCAACACTAACAATAACAGAGAAGCCGGTGGCACTCCTAAAGTAGGCACGGGGACTCAACCTGCCGGTGGAGTGGACACCAAAAAGAAGATGAATTTGGGCAAATGGTTAAAAAAGAAATAACAACCCGTTTTTAAACCCAACCACCTCCTCCTTTATCGTTATTGCATACACAACTGTAATAAAAGATTACTTCCATCGTTATTCCTTCGTAATATGGTATAATCTTTATCTTCGCAGTAGTTAATGAGCATTTACCAAAAAAAGCAGCGTTGGAAATGGTGGCTTGCCGCTGGTGCCACACTTATCGTGCTGGCATCACTTTGGTACTCGCAACAAATAGTTCAGAAAATTTCTATTGAAGAAAAAGAGAAAGTAAAGTTATGGGCGGGTGCTGTGCAAAAAAAAGCCAATCTGGTTAAAACCACCAACGAGCTGTTTACCAAAATAAAAGCCGAAGAGCGCAAAAAAGCAGAATTATATGCCGAAGCAACTAAAGAACTTACCAAAGATGTTGCCGACCTGGGGTTCTCGCTGCGCGTGTTGCAGGATAATACTACCGTGCCTGTTATCTTAACCTCAAATGAAGATAAGATTGTTAGCTCTCGTAACCTTGATTCTGTTAAACAAAAAGACCCTGTTTACTTAGCAGCTCAATTAACAGAAATGAAAAGTCTTTACAAACCCATTGAGATAGAGTACGCGCCGGGCAAAAAGAATTATCTGTATTACAAAAACTCGCAGGTGTTCTACCAAATAAAACTGGTGTTTGACAGCTTGATAAAATCGTTCATATCAGAGGTGGCTATAAACAGTGCATCTGTTCCGGTTCTTTATACCGATAGCACACAACAAAACATCATTGCTTTTGGTAAAATAGATTCTCAGGCAGTGGCTAATCCCACAAAGCTTGCTGCTATGTTGCAAAGCATGAAACAAAGCTCTCCCCCTATTGAGATAAACTTAGGTGGTGGTATTAAGAATTATATTTTCTATGAAGAATCTTATACACTGAAACAACTACGCTACTATCCTTTTGTGCAACTCTTAATTATTACCTTCTTCTTGTTGATTGCTTACACTTTGTTTAGTACGGCACGCAACTCGGAGCAAAACCTGATGTTTGTAGGTATGAGCAAAGAAACCGCCCATCAGTTGGGCACTCCGCTATCTTCACTTATGGCATGGATAGAACACTTGAAAGAAACCACCTTAGACCCGTCTATCGTTCATGAAATGAATAGGGATGTAGTGCGCCTGCAAACCATTACCGACAGGTTCTCTAAAATTGGTTCGCAACCCACATTAACTACCGAGAATGTTTTTACTACACTTGAGCACGCATTGGATTATTTAAAACAACGTTCTTCTAAGAATATAAATTTTATACTAAAAAGAGAAGGCACTATTGCAAGCACCGATGCGCTAATATGCGTGCCTTTGTTTGAATGGGTAATTGAAAACATTTGCAAGAATGCCATAGATGCTATGGACGGAAAAGGAACTATTACCGTAACCATACAAAACCAAAACCATAAATTAATAATAGACATTGCCGATACCGGAAAGGGTATTGCAAAAAGCAAATTAAAAGCCGTTTTTGAACCAGGCTATACAACTAAACAAAGAGGCTGGGGTATGGGCTTATCTTTATGCAAACGTATAATAGAAAACTACCACAACGGAAAGATATTTGTAAAGCAATCTGAGATAGGTAAGGGCACCACCTTTAGAATTACGTTAGGTGTTTAACGGATAGTCTTTATCATTTTAAGATGCGGCAAGTCGCAATCTAAATACACATCGCCCACAACCTTAAAACCAATACTTTCGTAAAACTCTTTTAAGTACAATTGTGCAGAGATGGTGATTTTCTTTGCTTTAAATTCCACTACGGCAACCTTAATGGCTTTGTCCATTATTTTGCGTGCGTGTCCTTTTCCGCGATGTTTTTCATCAACCACTACCCTGCCTATAGAAGGTGTTTTGTAAGTAAGCCCCGCCGGTATTATACGCGCATAACCCACAATCTTTTTGTTTACCAAACCAAGAAGGTGCAGACATTCTTTATCAACCCCATCAGCATCTAAATAAATGCAGTTTTGCTCTACAACAAAAATCTGTTGGCGCAAATACAGCAAATCGTATAACTCATCTACGCTAAGCTTATTGAATTTCTTTACTTTAAACTTCATTCATTTAATACCCGCAAACCTACTGTGTTTTAAAGTAATTTCCTTTTATAAGGTCTTCAAAAGGAATACGCTTGTTTTTATATAACGCTATTACAAAAGCATCTTTAACAACTACTTTCCTTGCGTGTTTACACATAGCGTCGGCTTGCTTTAGGGTTTTATATTCTCCCAAAGTAAAGCGCGTAATGCCATCTTCATACACTTGTCTCCTTACGGGCGGTAGTTTCAGCAGCTTAGTGAAATCAAAATTTTCAATTAAACGATAAGCCCCCACCTGTACTTTAAACCGTATGCTATCACAAGTCAAATCTCCATACTTCGCTAAGAAATCGTCATAATTCAAAGCACCGATATCAGATTTTGTTTGTGAAGAATCCATCTTGGTTGCCGTTATAAAATCTTCCGAATACAAGTTGGCATCAGCCCTTAGCGTAGCAAAAGAATCTAAGGTTACGGTTGAAATGTTTTCTACAATGCTCATCCCCTTATAGGTGTATTTTAACTCAAACTCATTACCCGAAGGAATATTAAGCAGGTATTCGCCCGTTGCAGAGTTTGAAGAAAAATTACCTGAGAAATCTTTTCTGCCATGCTTCGATTTGATTTTAATTTCTGCCTCTACGGGTTTATCATCAAAATAAACAATACCACTAAGAATTACCAATGCGGTGGGTTTCCCAAAAATACTAGGCTCAACCAGATAAATATCCTGCTGCCCGTAACCACCTTTTCTTTCAGAAGAATAATACCCGCGTTGCCCGTCGGCAGATACCCAATAATATTTATCATCCTGATTGGTGTTAACGGGCTTGCCAATATTGTAAGGGGTGCCCCACTTACCATTCTTAAAATCAGACCTGAATATGTCATAGCCCCCTGTAGAGTTATGTCCGGTAGAACTAAAAAACATTACTTTGCCATCTGCGGTAATAAAAGGGGCATCCTCATCAAAAGAGGTGTTTATTGTTGGACCTAAATTTTTAACATTACCATACGTTCCATCGGGCATTCGTTGTGCAAACCAAATATCTCTTCCTCCCAAACCATTAGGTCGTTCACTCGAGAAGTAAACAAACTTTTCATCGGGAGAAAAACAAATACTTCCTTCCCAGTAATTAGAATTAATTCCTTTCATTTTTTCGGGCATACCCCATTCTGTTCCTTTTAAATAGCTTACAAAAATATCGCCGCTGCCTAAGCCAACATTTCTAAAAAGATAAAGCTTTTGCCCGTCATGACTTAAATATAACGGGGCATCGTTTCCGGCAGTATTAATAAGCGGACTGATTGATTTTGGCTCTCCCCACTTAGACGAATCTAAATGCTGAGAAATAAACACATCCTCAAAATAATCGCCTTTATCACTGGGCTTACCGGGAAAGCTTTGTTTACCTCCTATAGATTTTGGACCCCGATAGGCAAACACCATAAAACTTTCGTTTGTTGGCAAAACAGGAGAGTATTCATAAGCAGGGGTGTTTATGGGTGGACCAAGGTTTTTAATAGTGGCTATAGTTCCTTTTGTTATTTGCTCTGCAGAGTTTTTACATATTTCTATCTGACGGTTAACAATGCCCTTAATAGTATCGGGCAAATCATTTTCAAGATAGATTTTAAATTGTTGTATAGCCTCCAAATACCTGTCGTTGTTTTCATACACTTTCCCTAAGTAAAAATCATAATCGGGCAATTTGCTTCTTATGGGTTCTGCCGCCCTGATATTTTCTTCTGCCTTGGCAAAGTAAAAAGCATCGTAGCACTCGCAAGAGCCTAACAAATATTTTAAATACAGATTATCGGGGTGCGCTTTACACAGGGAATCGTAAAGCGTAAGCGAATAAATATATTCCTGGTTTTTGTAATGTTTGTCGGCTTCCAGTAAAAGTTTCTTTTCACTTTCGCTTAATGATTTTTGGAGGTCTAACTTTAGTGCGTTATTAATTTGCGCTATAGCAAACCCATAGGTGAAAACAAAAAGAAGGATAAAGAGTTTTTTCATTTAATAAGCAAACTTACAAAAAAGCGGGCAGAAAAAATCCCCTGCGGTTATGCAGAGGATTTTTATTATGTTTTCGTCTTTGGGCGTTCCCGCGCCTGCGGCTCGGGCGGGCTTTACGCGCTGCACGGCAGCTTGCTGCAATCCCTAACGCGGCGGCGCGCTGTTTCAAATTACTTTACTGAGTTACCTTTCTCATCATACTGTTTTATCTGACCTAGTTGACCATTGATATAAGTCGTTACCTCTTTTAATTTACCGCTTTCATAATATTCCTTTGCAATGCCATTTAGTTTACCATTGATATAAGGAAATTCTCCTAGTAATTTACCGCTCTCATAATATTCTTTTCCAATTCCATTTGATTGACCATTTGTTTTTGGAGTTTCCACTTGTAGTTTACCACTTTCATAATAATTTTTTGACACTCCATTTAGTTTACCATCGGCATAAAGCATTTCCGTTTCTATATTGCCGTTCTCATAATAGCTTTTTTCCATTCCATTTTTTTCACCTTTAGTAAAAGGAATTTCCCCTTGTAGTTTACCGCTTTCAAAATACACTTTTGCCACTCCATTTGCTTGACCATTGGTATAAGGAACTTCCGTATGTAATTTACCGTTCTCATAATAGGTTTTTCCTACTCCATTTTTTTTATCATCGGCATGAGGCATTTCAAATTTTATTTTGCCGCTTTCAAAATAACCTTTTGCCACTCCATTTTTTTCACCATTGGTATAAGGTATTTCTATTTGTAATTTACCGCTTGTCTCATAATATTCTTTATGTATAGAGTCAGTCTGCCCCAACGCAACATAACTAAAGAATAAGAGTATTATAAGGCATCTCATCAATACAAATATAAACCAAAAAATCCCTCTCTTTGCAGAGAAGGACTTTTAATGTGTTGTTGCTAATTCCCCCTTATTTAAGGGGGTGCCTGCAAGGCGGGGGATGTTTGCTACTCTTTACATCCCCCTTGCCCCCTTCAAAGGGGGAAAGTTAAACTTAAACCACCGTAACCTTTACGCTTTGTGTTGCCTTGCCTATGCCTTGGGCAACCTTAGCTGTGGTGCTTGTGCTGCTGCTGGTGCCGGTGGTAGTGCCACCACCTTTTTTGGGTTTCTTTACGGGCAATACAGGTACGCATTCAAAAGAATACACCATGTTGGGGGTAAGCCCCGTAACGGTAACTTTAGTCTCTAACGAGCAGGGCGGAGTGCAAGGTACCATCTTAGCATCATTAGGCCCTTGTTGATACCACAAATAAGCCGCTTTTCTACCTACCGATTTTTTAATTAATATTTCGGTACCGCTTATGGCACCCGGTTTTGCGGTAAGGTCGGCTTTAGTTTTGCTGCTTTTACCTTTTATAAGCATACCTGCACTTGCCACCAACTCCACGGCATTGGCAATATTGGCGGGTTTGTTTACTATGTTTTGCACAACGGCTCTAAAGGCATCAGCCTCGTTATATACTATTATTTTTTGCGCATTTAGTGCGCCCACTGCCCCCGCCAGATGGCTTAGTACATGGGTTTCATCAGTTTCTAACGTAGTAATATCGGTTTGAAACTGCAACAAATCGGCTGCCGATATACCAAATATAGTAGCTGTGGCAAGCATATCGTGTATGTGCTGCATATCGGTATCAAACGTGTTGATGTTTGTTTTTTTCTGAACGGGTAATACCACCTGTATGGTTTTAATTAATGTTGTGTTTGCCATGAGTTATATGTTTTTTAGGTTAGAGTTTACTTGTAAAGTCGTAATCGTGTATTTCCACGAGAAGAAAGTGTAATTCCACGCGAGGAAGGCGTATTTCCATGTGAGGAAAGTGTATTTCCACAAGTGGAAAGTGTCTTTCCACATGAGGAATGTGTATTTCCACAAGAGGAGAGTGTATTTCCACAAGTGGAAAGTGTCTTTCCACATGAGGAATGTGTCTTTCCACAAGAGAAGTGTGTATTTCTTCGAGAGGAATGTGTATATCCATGAGTGGAAAGTGTATTTCCACAAGAGGAATGTGGTAATTAGCTCGTTGGTTGGTTTAGCTGCGCCCGTAGAGTATCTATTACGGTTGGTGAGCGGGCGGCAATAAGGGGCTATAGTATAAATCTGCTACAAAAATGCAGATTAGTTTGATTGCCAATGTTAAGCTAACAACATCTTTACGTTACCAAATTGTTAAGGATTGCCCTTTTGCTAAGTTTTTGTAGTTTTGGGTATGAAACGCACCCTATTACTTTTATTGTTTGGTTTGTTAGTGAGCTTGTTAAACTATACTGCGTGGGGGCAGAAGGTAATAATAACAGAACTTGGCAATAGGTTAATTGTTACACTAAAGTCTGGTAGCAAAGATGCAATTCAGGGCATTATTATCCCTAACAAAAGAATTGAAAAAATATTTCTTAATAGGGTATCTATTGATAAAAGAATTGAATACAAAAAAATACTTGATGAAACAAAAACAGTTGAAGAAATGAAAAAAGTCATATTTGATGGATTTAATAGGTCTATTCAAAGGGGGAATGAATTAAAAATAAATTGGAAGAATATTAAGTTCACAAAAATTGAATATGATACAGCACATATTTTATCTGATAAAATGTATGAGTGTAAGCTTCATTTTTCAGAGGGCACTAATAATTATATAGTCAGGTTTGATTGCATGGGTACAGAAAATGATATAGCTATAATTTGGCTTTATACGCCCGTTCAAATAATACCAATACCGTACGTTGACAAATGTTTAAAATATAAGGAACTGTATATGAAGAGTTGCTTAGAAATGATGGAGAGACCAGGAATATTGAGAGACACAAAACCACCTAATATTACTACGAAAGATTATTGCGAATGTTCATTTTATGAAATTGCTAAATCAGTTAATTGTGAATCTATTTTAATTAATAGCAAAAAGAATTTACAGATGAGGGGCGGTAGTGATTGCTCAAAATGATTTTTTATAGTTTAAGAGAGCAGGTGCGTTAGGGATTGTAGTGGAAAGCCTATTCCCCCTTCTAAGGGGGTGTCCGCAGGACGGGGGATGTTTACTACTCTTTACATCCCCCTTAGTCCCCCTTCAAAGGGGGAATAGCTTGGAGCGGAAAGCCCGCCGTTGTAACCAACGGAACGCCCAAAATTTATTTGTATATTTGTGTATTAAAAACATGTATAATGATTATAACAACCGTAAAAAAAGAGTTAAGCTCGTATTTGCCTCTTTTATCAGAAAGACAGCAAGCCTTAGTACTGGATGTGATAAAAAACATGTTGCATATAGATACACATGAAAAACGTATAAGTGCAGAACAATATAACACCGAGATAGAATTAGCTTTAAAAGAAGCTAAACAAGGTAAAAGTATAAGCCATAACGAAGTGATTACACAAAGTAAAAAATGGCTAAAAAGAAAATAGCGATAGAATGACACAGGGAAGCATATAAACACTTTTATGAGTTGCTTGATTATTTACACCAAGAATCTGCAACAGCGGTTTCGATAGTTGGTAATGCGGTTTTAGACGAAATAGAAAACATAGCGATATATCCAACCGCGCATCCTTTAGACCGTTTTAAGAAACATAATGATGGTAATTACAGGGCTTGTATAGTTTATAGTTATAGAATATCTTATTATATAGATGGCAACACAATTTATATTTTAAGGATAAGGCATACCAGCAGAGAGCCTTTAGAACACTAACTGTAAATAAAGAAAAAGAGCCTGTTAAATTTCTGCTTCAGAAAACTGGTGTTCGTATAAACTCTTAAAATGCCCGTCTTTTTGCAGAAGTTCCTGCAAGGTTCCTGTTTCAATAATCTTACCATGCTCTATAACCATAATGCAATTTGCTTTTTGTATGGTGGCTAAGCGGTGTGCAATAATAAAGGAAGTGCGCCCCTGCGTAATTTTTTCGGTAGCAGATTGTATCAGTTGCTCTGTTTCGGTATCTATAGATGAGGTTGCTTCATCTAATACCAATATAGAGGGTTTGTGTACATAGGCTCTCAAAAACGCAATCATTTGGCGCTGCCCGGTAGATAGCATGCTTCCGCGTTCTCTCACATTAAAATCGTAGCCGTCGGGCAGTTGCATAATAAAATCGTGTGCACCTATGTATTTAGCGGCATCTATAATCTCCGTATCGGTAATGGCTTTGTTGTATAAAGAAATATTGTTCTTAATAGAATCTGAGAAAAGAAAAACATCTTGCAACACCACCGCAATTTGCGAGCGCAGAAAATCCACATCGAAATTGTTTTGCGGGATGTTATCAAACAATATCTCTCCTTTGTTAATCTCATAATACCTGCCCATTAAATTCATAATGGTAGATTTACCCGAACCCGTTGCGCCCACCAAGGCAATAGTGTCTCCGGGTTGCACGGTAAAAGAAATATCTTTTAATACATAATTCTCGGCATTGTATGCAAACCAAACATGCTTAAATTCTACCTGCCCGTTTAGGTGTTGTATAAGGTTGCCTGTGTTATCAATCTTTTCGTTGGTGTCTAATAATTTGAATACGCGCTCTGCCGATACCATCCCCATTTGCAAGGTGTTTACCCTGTCTGCCAACATGCGGATAGGTCTGAACATCATACCGGTAAGCATAATAAAAAAGGTTATGTCGCCCGCGGTAACATTAAAATAGTTAGAACCAAAACCGCTGTAAAATATAATAAGCGCAATGGCTAACGAAGATAGTATCTCTACAATGGGGAAGAAGATAGAGTAATACCATATTGATTTTATATTGGCTGCTTTGTGTTGTTCGTTAATGGCAACAAACTTTTCGTATTCTTTTTCCTGACGATTAAACAATTGCACTACCTGCATACCCTGTATATGTTCCTGCACAAAATTGTTTAAAGCCGCTACTGCATTACGCACCTGATTGAAAGTGCTTTTTACCCCGCGCTGAAAAAACCGGGTGGCAACAAACAACATGGGTATGGTAATTAAAACCACTAAGGTTAGTTGCCAGTTTACTATAAACATAGATATTAAAAACACCAGCAGACTAAGCATATCGCCCATAATAACAATAAAGCCCTGAGAGAAAACATCTGCCAAAGCCTCTACATCAGATACAGAGCGTGTTACCAGAGTACCAATGGGAGTAGTATCAAAATAAGAGTTTTTAAAAGAAAGTATGTGTTTAAACAATTTTGTACGAAGGTCTTTAATGATGCTTTGTCCTATGGTTGCGGTTAAAATGGTGTTGCTTAATTGAAGCATTGCTTCCAGTAAAAGAGATGCTAACAGTATGCCCGAGAAGAGAGTAATCATATCTACATTCTTGGTAGAAACATAATCGTCTAATATTTTCTTTACCAAAAGCGGACGGGCAATGGTTAAACCAGCTAATACAATGGTAATAGACACAGCAATATAAAACCTACCCATATATGGTTTTATATAACTGAAAATACGGGTGAGTAGTTTCCAATCAAAGCTTTGTTTACTTTTCTTTTCTTTGCTCAATTTATCTTACATAAAAACAGTGGAAGGATACTCTATGGTTTCTAAATGCAAGCCCTTTCCTGTAATGGAAACACCAGCTTCGTTTCTATTCTTTGATAACACTATCTTCTCAAAATCACTAATGCTAATTTTTTTTGTACCCACTTCTAACATAGTACCAACCAAAGCGCGCACCATGTTCCGTAAAAAACGGTTAGCTTTAATAGTAAACACAATGTTGTTGCTTTCCTTCGTCCAATTACATTCCATTATCTCACAAATATAATTGGCGTGATTGTTGTTTACTTTGGTAAAGCTCGTAAAATCTTTTGTGTTTCTAATAATTGCCGCCGCATCATTCATCAAATCAATGTCTATTGCTCCGTATATATACGCCGAAAAATCATTTACAAACGGATTAGGAATTTGATGTATATAATACTTATAAGTACGTGCTGTTGCGCTGTATCTTGCATTGGCATTATTCTGTACGGGTAAAATATTAATCAAAGAAATATCTTTAGGCACACAATGATTCATTTTAAAGAGCCAGTTATGTTTATCGCTTAACAAATCTTCTTTACCACAATCAAAATGTGCGTAGTACTCTTTGGCGTGCACGCCGGTATCTGTGCGCCCACAACCAATCAGCGTAATCCTTTCGTGAAGCAACAAACTAAGTCGTTCCTGCAATATCTGCTGGATGGTTAAAGGCGTATTAAGCTGATATTGCCAACCGTGATAATTCTTCCCGTTATACGCAAGGTGTAAAAAGTAGCGCGGCAGCAACGTATGGTTTGTTGTATACTATAGTTATAAATAAACTTAACCCTTTACGGCTTCCATACAAATTTCCACGTTTGCATCTTTTGGCAGGCGAGAAGCTTCTACGGTTGCACGTGCCGGAAAGTCTTTTGTAAAGTATGCGCTGTAAGCCTCGTTTACCTGCACAAAATCATTCAGGTTTTTTAAGAAGATGGTTACTTTAACCACGTTTTCAAAAGTCATTCCAGCTTCTTCCAATATATGTTTCAAATAATCCATCACATAGCGGGTCTCTTCTTTGATGCCACACTTGTAAAGCTTATTGGTTTTCATATCCAAAGCTATTTGACCCGAAACATATAAGGTGTTGTTAGCTAACACAGCCTGATTATAAGGCCCTATTGGCGAAGGTGCTTTGGCGGTATTTACAATCTTTTTCATTTTAATTTGTTGGTTGATGAGGCAACAAAATTACATTTTTTACCCAAAAAAAGGCAGGTGTGGTCTGCTTTTAAATTGCGTACTTTTGCTGTCCTAAAAAAAGAAAATGCTTACTGTTAAATGTTTTACGTTTAATCCGGTTCACGAAAACACTTACGTGTTGCATGACGAAACCCATGAGTGTGTGATAATTGACGCAGGTTGTTATACATCGCAAGAACAGGCTATTTTAAAAGACTATATAACAGATAAAAAACTAAAGCCTGTAATGTTGCTTTGCACACACGCCCACTTCGACCATATTATGGGCAATCGCTTTATCTTTGATACATACGGTTTAAAGCCCGTTGCTCATAAGAAAGAATTGGCGGTATTTGCTGCTCAGGAAAGCGTGAGTAAAAGATATGAGATAAATTTTGACTTGTCTCCGATACCTGAAAAGTTTATAGAAGAAGGCGATAAACTTACTTTTGGTACCACTACATTGAGCGTGTTATTTACCCCCGGGCATTCACCCGGTCACGTAGTTTTTTATAATGCCGAAAACCATTTGGTAATTAATGGCGATGTGTTGTTTAAGGGTACGGTTGGCAGAACCGATTTGCCTTTAGCTAATCATGCTGATTTGGAAAACAGCATCAAAACAAAACTATATACCTTGCCCGATGAAACCACTGTTTATACGGGACACGGACCTGTTACCAACATTGGTTACGAGAAAACACACAACATGTTTATTACGGCAGATTAATTGTTTGCCTTGCAAATGAAGCGCGCCGACTTATTGCTGCTGAAAGAATTCTTAGACGAGAAACATCTTTTATACAACAACAACAAATTTATTGAGAGCGACCCCGTTTCTATACCGCGCCTCTTTACTAAAAAGCAGGATATAGAAATCGCCGCTTTTTTTGCTGCTACCATAGCCTGGGGTAACCGACAAAGTATTGTTAAGAACGCCAACAAGCTAATGCAGCTGATGGATTTTGCGCCGCACAGTTTTGTTACAGAGGCTACACCAAAAGAAATTAGGCGGTTCTCGGATTTTGTTCACCGCACGTTTAACGGAATAGATTGTATGTTCTTTATTCAAGCCTTGCAACACATTTATAAAAAACACAACAGTTTAGAATCTCTTTTTACTAAGGGTATTCAGCCTCAAGACGAAAATATAAAGAACGGCCTGGTTAGTTTTAGAGAAGCGTTCTTTACTATTAAACATCCTGCACGAACACAAAAGCATGTATCTAATCCTTTAAAGAATAGTAGCGCAAAAAGACTGTGCATGTTTTTGCGCTGGATGGTACGGCAGGATAAAGCGGGTGTTGACTTTGGCATTTGGAAAAACATACCCCCCGCCCTACTCTGCTTACCATTAGATTTGCATACGGGCAACGTTAGTCGCAAATTGGGTTTACTAAAGCGTAAACAAAACGACTGGCAAGCCGTGGAAGAAGTAACCAACCTCTTAAAACAAATGGATGCTAAAGACCCTGTTAAGTACGACTTTGCTCTGTTTGGGTTGGGTGTGTTTGAAGGGTTTAAATAAGTGCCCCCATTAATTTACCTACAAAAAACATAAGTCCAGCTAATTAATTATTTGTTGATAAAAAAATTTGTGTACTTTAAACCTCTCATTTTTGGTGTGTGGTAAAGTTTATCTTAAAAAAAGTATTTTATGGGTTTGTGGTGCTTCTCGGTGTAATCACAACCATTTTCTTTTTATTTAATGTGCTTCCCGGAGACCCCGCAACCGTATTACTTGGTCAGCGAGCTAACAAAGAAGCTGTAGAAGCCATTAATAGAGATTTGGGCAGAGATAAACCTATACTTACCCAATATTTTATTTACTTGAATGATCTGTCTGTTATTTCCTTTCACAACGAGAATGATAAGAAAAGTGGTTTTTATTTAGACAAAGAAAAATACTCTTATAAGTACTTATGTTCTTTTGGCGAGGGTGCTTGTATGGTTGCAAAATATCCTTATTTCAGGCGCTCTTATATTACAAAAAGAAAAGTCTCGGAAATTATAATTGAAACCCTACCGGAAACAGCGGTATTGGCACTAAGCTCAATAATATTGGCAACCATTGTAGGTATATTCTTAGGTATTATTGCCGCCATAAAAAAAGACACCTTTTTTGATAGACTAGCCCTTGTGCTTTCTGCGCTTGGGATGTCTGCGCCTTCCTTTTTTGTGGGAGTAATTATTGCTTGGCTGTTTGGATATATCCTTGCTGATTATACGGGTTTACGAACGATTGGCAGTCTTTACGAATATGATGATTATTCGGGAGAGAAGTATTTAAGTCTGAAGAATTTAATCCTCCCCACCATTACCCTTGGCATGCGACCACTCGCTATTGTGGTGCAGCTTATGCGTAGCTCTTTGCTAGATGTGCTTTCTCAGGATTATATCCGTACAGCTAAAGCAAAAGGCTTAACCTTTTATAAAATAATTATTCGTCATGCACTTAAAAATGCTTTAAACCCTGTGGTTACAGCCATTTCGGGTTGGTTTGCCGGTCTAATGGCGGGGGCGGTATTTGTAGAAATTGTGTTCAGTTGGAAGGGTATTGGCTATGAGGTTTTCGATGCACTAACCAAAAACGACTTGCCTGTGGTAATGGGTGCAACCCTTGTTTTTGCTACCTTCTTTGTGGTTATTAATATTTTTGTAGACATCATTTACGGTATTCTCGATCCTCGCATCAGAGTAAAATAATTTTTTATGCGTAAGAAAATTGTTGCTGCCAACTGGAAAATGAACAAGACTTTACAAGAAGCGCAAGCCCTTGTAAAAACTATTCTTTCGGGTTCAGGCAGTAATAATGAGGTTACTAAAATAATCATACCTCCTGCCCTGTTCATTACAGAACTTGCTCGTTTAACCAAAGAAAACCCTTCCTTTTCAATCGGCGCTCAAAATTGTTATTATGCCGAAAGCGGTGCTTTTACGGGAGAGTTAAGCGCTTCTGCCATAGCTTCTTGCGGAGCTAAGTACCTCATTATTGGTCATTCTGAACGTCGCCAATATTTTAACGAAACGGCCGACCAGCTAAAACTAAAAATTAATCTGGCGCTAAAACATAAACTCATTCCCATTTATTGTGTGGGCGAAAAACTAAATGAGCGCCAAACAAACCATTACTTTACGGCTGTAAAAAACCAAATACAGGAAGTTCTTTTTCATTTACCCGCAACAGATATTGAAAAAATCATTATAGCCTACGAGCCCATTTGGGCAATAGGCACGAGCTTAACCGCCACCCCAGAACAGGCACAGGAAATGCATTCCTTTATTCGGTTTGCAATTATGGAAAATTATGGGGCCGATGTTTCCAAAAAAATTAATATCTTGTACGGTGGTAGTTGCAATGCCAAAAACGCTAAAGAATTATTTGCCTGCGCAGATGTGGATGGTGGCTTAATTGGCGGAGCATCCTTAGTTGCTGACGAGTTTTTACAGATTATTAATTCCTTTTAAAATGGAATATGTTTGTGTTTCTTTTACCGTAAACCCTGCCGAACCCGGCAGCGAGATTTTAGCCTCTGCCCTATCTGAAGAAAACTTCGAAAGCTTTGTACATAACGATACCGGTTTCGAGGCATTCATTCAACAACCTTTATTTAACGAAACTATCCTGCAAAATCTTTCCGAACAATTCCCTCAAATAAAATTTACCCACAGCATACAAAAAATAAAAAACCAAAATTGGAACGAAGCCTGGGAAAAGAACTTTCCTCCTGTAGTAATAGAAAACCTTTGCCGCATACGCGCTCCCTTTCACCCCGCTCCTACCCCACCCCTTTTAGATATTATTATTGAGCCTAAAATGTCTTTCGGCACGGGGCATCACCAAACAACCTGGCTTATGGCAAAAGCTTTGTTTGGTTTAAACCTAAGCAACAAATCTGTTTTAGATGTGGGTTGTGGCACCGGCATTCTTTCCATCATTGCAAAAAAGCTGGGTGTCCAGCACGTTATAGGTATTGATATTGATGAGTGGAGCATAGAAAACTCGCGCGAAAACCGCAAAGCAAACGGCTACCACCGAGAGGCTATAGATTTTTACCAGGGCACCATCAACAGTATCGAGAAAGATACCTTTGATGTAATGCTGGCAAACATCAACAAAAACATATTGCTTAAAGAAATAAGCAAATACGCCGCCCACCTTAACCCCGGTGGAACCTTATTAATTAGTGGTTTTTTCGATAATGACTGCCCCGAACTTATTGCAGCAGCAGAAAAAACCAACCTCAAAAACACAGACAAAGCTCTTAAAAACGAGTGGGCTATGCTATCCTTCCAAAAATAAATTATATGGCGGTCTCCATCAGGCTAAAGCTTTTACTGTTCCTTTTTATCTCCTTCAGTTTCTCCTTCGCACAACCTTATGTAGATATTGTAAACACAAGCGCCCAGTCGGTTAACACTACTTATAAAGATACACTCAAAAGCAAAAACCAAACCAACAACTACTACCTTAATCTAACCGTTCCCTTGGTAATAGATTCTCAAAATACTATTATCCTTCGCTTTTATGGCGAGCAACTTCAATCAACTATAAAAAACAACATATACCCCGAAACCAACAACCTCTACTCTACCCTTTTATTCTTAGGCCTGCAGCATGAAACTAAAAACAAAAAATGGAAAGCATTAGGTTTGGTTATGCCCAAACTAAGTTCAGACTTTAAAAACCCTATTAGCGCCTACGATATGCAACTTGGGGGTTATGGCCTGGTTACTTATGTGCATAGCCCTAAACTAAAAATAAAACTCGGGCTTTATTATAACCGAGAGTATTTTGGCAACTTTTTTGTCCCGCTTGGCGGGGTAGACTGGCGGGTAAGCGACAGGTTCCAAATGTATGGTGTGTTACCAACCTTCTACCGGTTTGAGTATGCCCTTATCAAACAAAAACTATATGCGGGCTTAGCTTTTAAATCTTATACACGCTCTTATAGGTTAAGTGATGCCAACCACGATTATGTAAAAAACTCTGAGCTGCAAGCCAAACTGTTTGTAGATGTATACATAAAAAAACGCTTTGTACTTTTTGCCGAATTTGGCCGTACCATTAACTACAGCCCACAGGCTTATGAGTATGGCACCAAAACAGAATTGCTAAGTTATCCCATTTATACCAAAATACAGGATGCCTTTGTAGTGCAAGCCGGTTTAGCCTACCGAATACGAACTGATTTTAAGTAATCTCGTTTCTAACACCCCCCTCTTAATTATATCTAAACCAAAGCAAACCTATATTACTTTTTTCTATTAAGTTTGCTTAATATGCCTGTTCTTGCAAAGCGCCTCACCCCCACCCTACCTTTGTCCCTGTGTAAAGCAATTATCTATTCGCGATATGATAAAAGCCCTGCACAATTCAAATAAAAATAGTACTAACAACTTAAATTAATTCAAATTATGGCACGTCAAAAAGGAATCGTAAAACTAAAAGGAACCCTGGATGATATTACCTTCTACAAATCAAAAGATGGTTTTATCGCCAAATTAAAATCAGGCATCCCCGCAGAAACCATACGCACAAGCCCCAACTTTGTCCGTACCCGCGAAAACATGAGTGAGTTCTCAACAGCGGCTAAAGAAGGTAAACTGCTCCGTACCGCTCTCCATGCTTATATGGTAAACGCTAAAGATGGGCGCGTAACATCTCGTCTCACCAAACTCATGAGTCAAATACTAAAATTGGATGCTACAAGTGTTCGTGGTTTGCGAACTGTTGGTGTAGCCATTTCATTACCAAATGCTATGCTAATGCTGCAGGGGTTTAACTTCAATATTAAATCTACCATGTCGGCAGTATTATTGGTACCCTACTCTGTTAACACATCTACAGGGGTTATTACAATAAACAATTTGCTTCCGGCTAATGATATTGTTGCCCCGGAAGGAGCTACCCATTTTAGTTTGCAAGGGGTGTGGGGTAAGGTAGATTTTACCAATAAGGTTTATAATGTGCAAAGCAGTCCCGTGGTTAATACCGCACTTACTGCGGCGGCTTCTACCATTACACTTACTCCAACCGCAGCACCTACCGGAACAGGAACTAATGTTTATTTGCTGCTGATTCAGTTCTTTCAGATGGTGAATACGGTTCAGTATTCTTTACGGAATGGTGCGTTTAATTCTCTGGAAATTGTTCAGGTAGCGTAATCATTCTAAAACCAAAAAGCCCTGCTGGTCCCTGAGCTTGTCGAAGGGTAGCGGGCCTTTTATTTTGTTTTTTGAAATATTGTGATGTTTCACGTGGAACAAACTAGTTCTTTCTGAAAATATAAATCTGACTGGAGAACTCCTTGCCGGTTTTATTGGCTTTGATGTTGGAGATTAAACCCCTCATAAAAGCACTTATTAGCTTATTAGAGCCTGTTTTATACTTTTCGCTTAGCATAGACACGTAAAAGGAATCGAACACCATAGGAAGGGTTTTCTCTAACTTAAAGCCATAATCCGAAAACAGTTTGGTTATGGCCTTGGGTTCAAAATGCCAAAGATGTCGTGGCAAATCATAAGCCGCCCAAAACTCCTTATAATGTTTTGCATCGTGACTCTCAGGGTTAGGAACCGCCACAATAAATATTCCTTTGGTCTTTAAAGATTCCTTTAGGGTTAAAATGGTCTCCTTTAAATCGGGCACATGTTCCAATACATGCCAGGCAGTTACCACATCAAAATTAGAAAACAAATGGCTGGTTTGTGCTTCTTCTAAAGAGGCAGATGCCGAAATACTAAACTTATCTTTCATCACCTTACGGGCAACCTCATCGGGTTCTATACCATAAGCCTCCCATTTATTCTCTTTGCAGGTGTTTAAAAAGGCACCTGTTCCGGCACCATAATCTAATATCTTTCCGCTCTTTAGTTTGCTGTGTTGCATTACCAATTGCAGCTTCTTGATAAGGGTATAGGAGCGCACCCAATGGTATAGTTTATTAACCAACCCCTTCTTAGTATCTGAGTGAGAGATATAATCTTCCGCTTTGTAATACTTACCCAAATCAGCATCCTGGGGGCGGGGAGAGGTGAATTTAAAGTTACAGTCTTTGCAGCGTTGTATAGTAAAATCCTGTTGGGAAACGGTATAGTCTTTACAAACTAAAAAGGGCTCTGTTTGGGTTGAGCCGCATATTAGGCAGGTGGTTATTTCTTTCATAATCTTACTTTCCTTAGTCATTCTGAGCTTGTCTCAGAATCTATTTGTTTTATTTTTATGAGATTCCGAAACAAGTTCGGAATGACAAAACCCAAGTGTTCCACGTGGAACTATCTGCCCATATAAACCATAAGAATGGAAACATCGGATGGGTTTATACCCGAAATACGAGAGGCTTGCCCAAGGGTTTGTGGTTTAATCTTCTTTAGTTTTTCTCTCGCTTCGGCAGAGATACTGGAAACGGCATCGTAATTAAAATCTGGTTTTAGTTTGAGTTCTTCCAGGCGTTTTAGTTTGTCGGCATTCTCACTTTCACGTTCTATATAGCCATCGTATTTCATTAAAATCTCGGCTTGCTCTATGGTCTCGTTGTTGTAAAAGGAAACATTTTTATCGAGCTCTTTGCAATAACGAAGCATATCGGGAATAGAAATATTAGGGCGGGAAAGCACATTATAATACCTCATCTTTTGATTAATAGGGGAGGAGCTGATGCTTTCTAAAAAGGGATTTATCTCTGCTGGATCAACACTGTTATTCTTAAAATAGCTGATGATGGTTTCTGCGTTGTTAATCTTTTCTTCAACTTTTTTCATTCGCTCTGCAGAAGCTAAACCCAATTTATGCGAAATAGGGGTGAGGCGCACATCGGCATTATCCTGACGTAAAAGCAGGCGGTATTCAGAGCGGGAGGTAAACATACGGTAAGGTTCGTCCGTTCCTTTATTAACTAAATCGTCAATTAAAACACCAATGTAACCATCGTATCTGTTTAGGATAAGGGATTCCTTTTCAGTAATCTTTAAGTGAGCGTTTATTCCGGCCATAAGTCCTTGACAAGCAGCCTCTTCGTAGCCCGTAGTGCCATTGATTTGTCCCGCAAAATACAGATTATCAATTGGTTGTGTCTCTAAAGTCAATCTTAACTGGGTAGGAGGGAAGTAATCATATTCTATTGCATAACCTGGGCGGAACATTTTAGCGTTCTCTAAACCGGGGATTAATTGTAGGGCTTTGTGTTGAACATCTTCGGGTAAGGAAGTAGAAAAACCATTCAGGTAAATCTCAACCGTGTCCCAACCTTCGGGTTCAATAAACAATTGGTGGCGTTCTCTTTCAGAGAAACGAGAAATCTTATCTTCTATAGAAGGGCAATAGCGGGGTCCGCGACCCTGAATGCGTCCGGCAAACATAGGCGATTGCTCGAAGCCTGTTTTTAATATATCGTGTACTTGTTGGTTGGTATAGGTAATGTGGCAAGGCAGTTGTTTCTTGGCATTTGCGCCCATAAAAGGAGAGGTTCCATCCAAATAAGAAAACTTATCCAGATGCTCATCGCCTTCCTGCAACTCGGTTTTAGAATAATCTATAGAGCGGCCATCCAAGCGTGGAGGGGTGCCTGTTTTCATGCGCCCGCTTTCAAAACCCAGCGCAACTAATTGTTCGGTAATACCAAAAGCAGCTTTCTCTCCGGTTCTTCCACCGGAGAAATTCTTTTCTCCTATGTGTATCAATCCGTTTAAAAAAGTACCATTGGTAAGCACAACCGCTTTGGCCTTGAACCGAATGCCCATTCCGGTAACAACACCTTCTACTCGTTTACCATCTTTGCTAATCAATAAAGAGTTTACGGTATCCTGCCAGAAATCTACATTGGGTGTTTGTTCCAGCGTTTTGCGCCATTCGTTGGCAAACATCATGCGGTCGTTTTGTGTACGTGGGCTCCACATGGCGGGGCCTTTGCTGCGATTAAGCATTCGGAACTGTATGGCAGACTTATCGGATACGATACCCGAGTAACCGCCCATGGCATCAATCTCTCTTACAATTTGTCCTTTGGCAATACCACCCATGGCGGGATTGCAACTCATCTGGGCAATGGTTTGCATGTTCATAGTTACCAATAAAACCTTTGAACCCATGTTGGCAGCAGCAGCGGCAGCTTCGCAACCGGCATGACCAGCACCAACAACAATTATATCGTAAGATGATTGCATTTTGAGGAAGGCAAAGGTAGTGGAAAAACAGGTAACATTTAGCAAGTAACCGATAAGGCAATCTATTACATGAAAAAGTTTATTAAATTTACTTCACAATAAAACCTTTATGACGGTAAGACTAAAATCTACAACGTCTTTAGCGCAAACTTTACAAAATGCACCTTGCGTATTGGGTGTCATGGCATCCCAACTTTCGTGGCAGGGTTCGTTGATGGCTATTTTCATCTGTTTGGTTTTAATAGTTTCTATTTAGATGCAGGCACAAAAATTATTCCATAAAATAATTTGCTTTTATTTTTAATCTCTCACAGTAAACAACTCCAATATGTTTGCGTTAAAAAACTTTAAAACCTAAAATGTGGCACGGGATTTGTTTACCTTTGGTATAACCATAAAAAAACATGATTATGAAAAAGTCAGCATTAGTTGTTTTACTGTTTGCACTAAGTGCATCGGTAACATTGGGAAACACAAAACCTGTTGATGCAGGCAACAATAACAAAACCAAAGCAGATACACCTAAGCCAACATCTACATTGGTATATAAAGAAAAACAACGGTTTAGCGCCGTTTTGCAAATTGTTTCTTTAGGAACGCTATCGCCTTTTACGCTTAAAACAAGTATGGACGAGAGCGGCATTACGTATTGTTACGTTCCCTTTAATTTTAAGAGTCGTACTATTTTATGGAAAGATATTGACAGCGCTTATGTCAGAGCGTACAAACCCGTTATGGAATATGGCGGCTATGGTATTAAGCACAGCTTAAAAAACGGAAAGGTATACAACACCAAAGGAAAAGAAGGATTACAACTGGTGCTTAAAAACGGTAAGCGCGTTTTATTCGGAACCCAAAAACCCGAAGATGTAAAGAAGTTTATTGATGAATTAGCTTCGGCAGGTATTGTGAAAGAGAAATAAAACCCTACTGCACCTTAGCAAAACCACCTTTGGCGTATTCTCCGCTGGTTAGTTT
>CAJCJB010000041.1 GCA_903970545.1 Candidatus Saccharimonadota bacterium
AACAAACATTATCCATTATAAAATGGGTTATATAGAAAAGCAGGAAAGAATAAATCAAACCGATGAGACCGGAAACAAGCAAGGTATCTGGAAGAAGTTTTATAAGAATGGTGTGCTACAAAAAGAAGAGCGTTTTAAAGATGGTACTATTGATGGTTATGTGAAGGAATATGATAAAACAGGAAACTTAGACGACATAAAAAAATACGCCTATGGTAAAGAAGTAAAAAACGCTCCTGAGCTTGCCAAGCTGGATGTTTTTAAAGCATACTTTGATGATGGCGGCGTACGTTATGAAGGCGGTTATATAAACGGAGTGCCTATGGGTACGCATTTTAAATATCATCAATCTCGCAGATGTGATACGGTATTAGTTTATATAGACTCAACAGATACGAACGTAAAACAGTTTCGTTGTTTTAATGTTTCAATCCCCGACTCAGCATTTGAATACCAGGATGGGTATTTAATAGAACGCGGTCCGGTTGATTCTGTTCGTCACCGTCAGAAGGAATGGATAGAATATAATATTACCGGAGAGTTTCGTTCAAAAGGTACTTATGTAGATGATAAACGAGTAGGCAGTTGGGAATTCTTTTATCCCGATCAAAAACTGGAACAAAAAGGTAAATACGATAAAAAGGGGCGCATGCAGGGTATCTGGACATGGTATTATAACAACGGTAATGTGTTGATGAAAGAGAATTATCAGAACGGTAAATTGGAAAACAATTATGAAGAATATACCGAAGATGGCAAACTAATTACCAAAGGAGAATATTTAGACGGCGAAAAAGAAGGTCCTTGGTTTTATCAGATACTGAATTATAAAGAGTATGGTGTTTACCATAATGGTATGCCCGATAGTATTTGGAAAGCTTATTATGTAAAAGAAAATAAACTTAGATTTGAAGGTGCTTTTTTAAACGGAGAGCCTGATGGAAAACACACGTACTATTATGATAATGGAAAAGTAGAAGCAAGCGGTAAATATGTTGCCGGACAAAAAGATGGTAACTGGAATTACTTTGATGAGAATGGTTTTTTAATTATAACCATAACGTATAGAAATGGAGAAGAAACTAAATGGGACGGAGTGGATGTACCGCCTTTAGAAGATAATTTAAAAGTGTTTCAGGATACAAAGTCTGCAAAAACTCCTGAAAAGGAAGAAGACAAAAAGGGTAAGTCAAAAAAAGATAAATCAGGCGATGATGAGTCTGGAGAAAAATAATAATACAGACACAAATAATTACAAGAATATAGTAGAAAATCTACCTGTACCTGTTGTTATATATACGCTTGAAGGAAAAATTTTATATGCAAATCCTAAAGCAATTGAGAAGGAAGGAATAAAGGGCGTAGACTATAGAGAGTTAAATATATCAGATTTTGTGCCTCCCCAAGTTCTAAATGATTTAAAAGAGCGTAGAAAAAAAATTCTTTCCGGAATGGAATTACCCCTCTTTGAATTAGAAAAAAAGAACGAAAAGGGAGAGTCTGTTTATATTGAAATAAGTTCAAGTCCCATTGTATATGAAGGCATAGAGGCAATTCAAATAATTATAACAGACATTACCGCTAGAAAATTACTGCAAGAAGAAAAAATAAGGACTAAAATATATGAAGAAACAAACCAAACGCTTAAAAAGGAAATAGATCTTCGCTCACAAACAGAACATAAAATATTAAATACGCAATCACATTTATCGGCTATTATAAATACTACAGATGATATAATTTTTTCGATAGATAAAAACTATAATATTTCAGAGTTTAATAATGCATTACAAAAAGTGATTAAAATAAGGCATGGAATTGATATAAAACCAGGGGTATATATTTTTGATGTTTTACCCACCGAATACCATAAAGAAGTAAAAGCGAGATATAATACTGCTTTTACCGGAGAAAGTGTTTTAGCGACAGAGATATATAATATGGAAGGTAATGAGCATATTTATGAAGCTTATTATAGCCCTATTAAAATAAGTGGTGAAGTAACTGGTGTAGCTGTTTTTTCGAAAGATGTAACCGAGCAAAAAGAAAACCAACAAGAAATATCAAATACTCAATCCCAACTTGCTGCCATTATTAATAACACAACAGACATTGTTGTGTCAATAGATAAAGATTACAACATTGTTCAGTTTAACCAACTATTATTTGATATGGTTAAACGCCGGAATGGAAAGGAATTAAAAAAGGGGATGTCTGTTTTTGAAACAATGGACGCTACACATCACGAGGATATAGAAAACATTTATAAACGTGTTTTTAAAGAGGGGAAAAGTTTGGTCGCTGTAGAAATATTTACGGTTGCTAAAGAAAGAAAATTATATTTTGAAACTAATTATAATCCGATTAAACAAGGTAGCGAAACGGTTGGTATAGCTATATTCTCCAGAGATATTTCTGAGAAAATACTATCAGAAACAGAGCTTCGCAACACGGTTAAAGAAAAAGAGGTGTTATTAAAAGAAGTTCATCACCGGGTAAAAAATAACTTACAAGTAATATCCAGCATACTTAATTTACAAACATCGTACGTAAAAGATAAAGAGACTGCCGACTTATTAAAAGAGTGTCAAAATCGGATTAAAACAATGGCATATATACACGAGTCGCTTTATCAAACAAAAGATTTTTTACACATCAATTTTAGTGAATATATTATTAACCTTGTAAAAAATCTTTTCTATTCGTATGACGCCAATCAACAAAAAATAAAAACAATTTTTGACGTTGATACAATATTTCTTAATTTAGATACCTCAATTCCCTGTGGGTTGATAGTAAACGAACTAGTATCTAATGCGCTTAAGTATGCTTTTACCAATGATTCAGGGGGTTGTGTTATAATTAAAATAAAGAAAATAAAAGACAATACTATAGAAATGACTATAGCTGATAATGGAGTAGGTATGCCGGAAAACATTGACTACAAAAATACAGAGACACTCGGATTACAACTCGTTTCTATATTATCAGAGCAAATAAACGGAACAATAACATTAAGCCGAACTAAGGGAACTACATTTAAAATAAATTTTTAAACATGTCAAATACTGTTAATATTCTTGTTGTAGAAGACGAGAGCATCGTATCAAAAGATATTCAAAATAGCTTGAAAAAAATAGGCTATAATGTTATTGGTTCGTGCAATAACGCTCAAGAAGCTATTGATATAGCGACAGAATTACATCCTGATGTTGTTCTGATGGATATTATGCTTAAAGGCAATTTAACCGGAATTGCAGCTGCCGAACAAATAAAACTACTGAATATTCCCGTAATATTTTTAACCGCCTATGCAGATGAGGCAACTCTTGCAAAAGCTAAAATAACAGAGCCGTATGGATATATTTTAAAACCATTTAAAGAAAAAGATTTAAACATCTCTATTGAGATGGCTATACACAGACATAAAAAACTTACCGAGTTAAGAAAGGAAAGAGATTTTTTATACTCACTGGTTGAAAATAAAGAAGCGGCAAAAGATGTATTGTTTGTAAAATCAAATAGCAGATTGGTAAAGATAAACACAAAAGATGTTTTTTTTATAGAGGCCCTGAAAGATTATGTTGTTATAAATACTGAGCTTACCAGATACACTATACACTCTACCATGAAGGATATCGAGAAAAAAGTTTCACCAAGTGATTTTCTGCGCGTACACCGTTCATTCATTGTTCGTGTAGATAAAATTGTAGCCATAGAAAATCACAACCTTATTTTAGAAAAAGATAAAAAACAAATTCCTATTGGAGGCTCTTATAAGGATGAGCTTTTGCAAAGATTGAATATGATTTAGAGAATCATAACTACAACCAACCACCCATTTCTGTTTTAGCTGTTTTTCTTCTTCCGTGGCAATCTTTAGCTTTGCATGATGTTGAAGATAATACAACGCTTGCTAAGAGCAAGCCACATATAATATAAAGGAATCGTTTTTCATTATACAAATCAAACCTTAGCTAAAGCTCCTTTTAAGAAATCAATAACTTTTACTTCAGTAGGGTCTATGTTTTTTAAATCAGCTAAGTAGCAGCTTACCCAATCAGTTAAATGAATTAAATAAAGTGATTGAACTAGAAGAGAATCCCCCTCAGCAAAAATTTCAAAAACGGTATCGGTATATTTAGAAAAAACCTCTTTGTTTATTTCCAATCGTTTAACATTGCGTTCATAATCAAAAGAAGTACGCAACACACATACGGCTAAATTTTTATTACCCCCCGCCCAGCCAACTAACTCGTTATGGTTCATCTCAGGAATAACATGATGCCAGCAAAGCATTTTGCTGTTTTCATTTATCTGTTGACGGAAACGAACCGCAAGCCCTTCCGTATTTCCTAAAGAATATATTACGGGTATTTTATTGTGTAGTTTCTCTGCAAATACTTTGGCTTTTTGTTTATTTTCTTCTTCTTTCCTGTCAAGCAACTTAATAGCTGCCTCAACTTCCTTTTTATAGTGAAGGTTAGCAATTTGTTTTGTTTCAAAAACATGCAGCAGTTGTATCAGGGAATAGCCAATGCAAGAGCGGGGAGGAAACCCACCTGGAATAACAATTAAATCAAAATAATTTTGTTCAGCAATTTCTTTAATTTTCCCGCCACTGGTTATGCAAACAAACTGGGCTTTCTTTTGCATAGCCAGTTGCATCGCGCTAATAGTTTCTTCGGTATTACCTGAATAGGAACAAACAATCACTAACGTGTTTTCGTTTATGAATGCAGGAATAAAATAATCTTTACTGATAATAACCGGAACAGTTGAAGTTTTAATAGCGAGCTCAGCTACAACAGTTCCACCAATACCCGAACCACCTAGGCCGGTAATTAGAATAGTATCAATTTTTTTAGGTAGAGAAATTTTTGATTGCTGTGCAATGTTTAACGCTTCTTGTAATTGCTTTGAAAAATTAGCTACTAATTCTTTCATGTTGTTTTAAATGGTTTTATTAATCTCTAAAGGATGTTTGTTTACTAATAGGATTTGATTTCAACGGGTTTGCGGTTCCTTCTTTATATGCTTTGCGATGACGGTAAATATCTATTGCCAGATATAAGGCTTTACGAAATGAACCTGCATCGGCTTTGTTTTTTCCCGCTATATCATAAGCAGTACCATGGTCTGGAGATGTACGCACAATAGGTAGCCCTGTTGTAAAATTTACTCCGTTATTAAATGACAGAGCTTTAAAAGGAATTAATCCCTGATCGTGATATATAGCAAGCACGGCATCAAATTTTTTATAAGTCTCTGCACCAAAAAAACCATCGGCAGGATAAGGACCATATACTAAAATTTCTTCTTTTAATCTGTCTATAGCGGGTTTAATAACCACCTCGTCTTCAGTACCGATAACGCCACCATCACCTGCGTGCGGATTAAGTGCTAAAACAGCAATGCGTGGTTTTTGTATTCCGAAATCTGTTTTAAGAGTTTTGTTCAGGTGGATGATTTTATCTGCAACCTTATCTTGAGTAATAAGCGCAGTTACTTGTTGTAAAGGCACATGTCCAGTAACCAGTCCAATACGCAAGTCGTCGCTGCACATCAGCATCATGGCTCCTTTTTCAAAACCAAAATAAGAAGCTAAGAACTCACTATGACCGGGAAATTTGAATTGCTCGGATTGTATATTCTTTTTGTTGATAGGTGCTGTAACAATAACATCAACCATTCCTTGTTTAGCAGCCTCACAGGCTTTTTGTAAAGAAATAAGTGCATACTTCCCTCCTTCTGGTGTTGACTTTCCAATTTCAAAAGGAACTTCTTCTTCATAACAAACAAACACATTTACTTTTTTAGCTTGTATTTGTTTTATGTCCCGAATAGAATTAAAATTCAATTCTTCCATGCCAGTTACTTTGCGATAATAGCTAACGGTTTTTTGAGAGCTGAATAATACGGGAGTACAAACATCCACCAGTTCGGGTTCTGCAAAAGTTTTTAGTATGATTTCTAAACCGATACCGTTTATATCACCCTGCGTTATCCCTACTCTTATTTTCTCTTCGCTCATTATAATTTTTTATCAAAATATATGCCTAACAACTAATACATACCCACTAACAGATTAATATCTTTAAACGGAAGGTTAAACGTTTCTGCCAAGTATTGGTTGGTCAATACACCGTTGTAGAAATATACCCCGTTACGCAACCCGGTATCTTTACGAACCAAGCTTTCAAAACCACCTTCATCGCCTAAAGATAAAAGTATTTGTAAGAATAAATTGCTAAACGCATACGATGCCGTACGGGAAACCCTAGATGCAATGTTCGGTACACAATAATGTATTACGCCATGTTTTCTGAATACAGGTTTAGAATGGTTGGTTACTTCTGATGTTTCGCAGCAACCGCCCTGGTCAATGCTTACATCAATAATAACGGCACCAACCTTCATTTCACTTACCATGGCTTCTGTAATGATAATAGGTGCTCTGCCTGTTTTAGAGCGAATAGCACCTATAACTACATCGGCAGATTTTAAATGCTTTGCCAGCACCTTTGGTTGTATGATAGAAGTAAATATGCGTGTTCCCAAAGAACTTTGTAAACGCCTTAATCTGCTGGTAGAACTGTCAAATACTTTTACATACGCGCCCAACCCAATAGCAGCTCTTGCAGCAAACTCGCCTACGGTACCTGCGCCAACAATTATAACTTCTGTAGGGGAAATACCCGAGATGCCCCCCAATATAGCACCTACACCATTGTGTGTGTTCGATAGATATTCTGCCGCAACAAGGATGGATGTGCCGCCCGCTATTTCGCCCATGGCACGCACAAAAGGAAAGATACCCACTTCATCCGTAATCCAATCAACAGCAACAGCGTTTATTTTCTTTTGTGATAGTTTTCTTAAAAACTCTTCGGGGTGCGAAGCAAATTGAAGCGCAGAAAGTATGGTTTGTTTTTGCTGCATCAACTCCACTTCTTCCATAGTAGGCGGGGCAATCTTTACAATAATATCTGCTTTATAAACCTCTTCGGCAGAGTAGGCAATTTCCGCACCGGCTTCGCTATAATCGTTATCTAAAAAATTAGCAGCTTTACCTGCGTTTGTTTCTATCAACACACGGTGCCCATGGTTTACTAATAATGCAACCGCATCCGGCACTAATGGAACGCGGTTTTCCTGATAAGCAATTTCGTTTGGAATGCCAATAAACAGTTTTCCTTTTTTGCGTGCCACCTCAAGCATTTCTTCCTGGGGCATCATCACACCTTTGGTGAGAGAGTACAAAGCTTCTTTTGAAATAACCATGTTTTATTTTTTATCTGCCATGATAACGTGGCGCATTACAATCCATATCTACCGAACCAATGCCACTTTTAAATCTATAAATAATACCTACACGGGTTTCCCAGGTACGGTTCCATAAAGTAACTTTATTTTTATTATACACCGAAAGAACATCAGGGTTATAGTGCTCTTCGACAAATAAATTCCAATGCCCTTTTAAATGAAACTCTGCACCAATACCCACATCGGGACTGGCAGTAATTTTTCGCGCATTACCCGCAATGTATGAATAGGCGGGTGTACTTCTTATCATAGAATATTCTGCCCTTACACCAAGCATGGCATACGTTTTAAAGCGAAAGCCAAGATCTATCCAACGTTTTAAATAATTGTTCCATTGCAGGTTGCCATACTTATTGGTTGCGCTGGTTGTTTGATTGGTAATGGGGTTTAGTAATTCATCTTCTTCTCTGGCTCCCTTGTTACAATAATCAATTTCGCTAACCCAGCGCCAATCGCCCCCCTTAAGCATTTCGGCATAAATACCTACACTCCAGCTTTCACGCTCTGTAGAGTTATGTGATGGGGGTTGTGCATGTAAAAATGTTGGGTCGTCTTTAAAATCTAAAGGATAACCGTTTTTGTATCTGTCGCGCGATGAGGTTTCTCCTACAAAAGCACCAATGCCCTGCAAGAAATTATATTGAGCTTGTATGGATAAATTAACGATTAAAAAACCAAGAATTAAAAACGTGCGGATGCTTTTCATCATATTGCTTATGCGCTTAGGGCCTCTACTTCTTTGTTTACTTTTTTTATTAAACCCTGCAATACTTTACCCGGACCAACCTCTACAAACTGCATAGCACCATCGGCTAAAATTTGCTCTATGGTTTGTGTCCAGCGAACAGAAGAGGTTAATTGAGCAATCAGATTCTTTTTAATTTCTTCGGGATTAGTAACTGCTTTTGCATTTACGTTTTGATATACCGCGCAAACAGGCGTATTAAATGTGGTTTGATTAATAGCTTGTGCTAACTCGGCACGGGCAGGTTCCATTAAAGGAGAGTGAAATGCACCACCCACAGGCAACACCAATGCACGCTTAGCACCGGCGGCTTTCATTTTTTCGCAGGCAATTTCTATCCCTTTTATGCTTCCTGAAATCACCAGCTGTCCGGGGCAATTATAGTTTGCCGGCACAACCACCTCATCTGTAATGCTTGCACAAACCTCTTCGGCTATTTTATCATCCAGATTAAGCACGGCAGCCATAGTACCTTTGTTTATCTCGCAGGCATGTTGCATAGCCATGGCGCGTTTATAAACTAAATTCAATGCATCTTCAAACGATAATGTATTGTTGGCAACCAATGCCGAGAACTCACCCAAAGAATGCCCTGCAACCATATCGGGTTTAAAATCGGGTAGGGTATGAGCCAATACCACCGAGTGCAAAAATATGGCGGGTTGTGTAATTTTTGTTTGTCTTAGTTCTTCTTCGCTGCCGCTAAACATTACATCGGTAATGCGGAAACCCAGTATGGTGTTTGCTTGTTCGAATAAGTTTTTTGCTGCCACGCTGCTCTCGTATAGCTCTTTGCCCATACCGGAATACTGAGAACCTTGTCCGGGAAATACGTATGCCTTCATTAACTCACTGTTTTATTTTATCCTTTTAACGGATTCGTTGATTGCTTCGCAATTCTCAAATTTTGCACCATTAAATAAGCTATGAAAGATAGAGGTTTTTACTGAACCACCCAAACACTAAATTAATAAATAATTAACAGCGTTTTGGGGATAGTTTTAAAGTAAAAATGAACTATACATCTTGTATTTAAACAGAACACTTAAATAAAACGAAATAAAAAATCCGCTATCCTTATCGGACGCGGGTTCTTTTTAAGATAAAAACCTAAAGATTATTTTTTATCTGTTGTAGTGGTTGTAGTTGCAGATTTTTTGCAGCAAGACTTACCGTCTTTTTTGCAATCTTTCTTACACTCTTTTTTGTTTTTGTCGTCGCCTTTTTTGTCATCACCAAAAGTTGAAGCTGACATAGTAGTTGCTCCAACAAAAGAAGCTAAGGCTAAGGTTAAAAATACTTTTTTCATGGTTTTATTTTTTAAATTATATATCAAATATAGGTATTTATTAAATGGCTTACTGTTAAAACATCAAAATTATCTACCAAATCTCTGCACGCTTATCGGCAGCACGAAACATTTTGTTGGTTTCTTTCACGCCAAAAGCGTCATAAAACTCTTTCATGTTGCTCATAGGTCCGTTTGCTCTAAAGTTACCCGGACTGTGTGGGTTGGTAGCAATTTGTTGTTTTAAAGCTTCGGGGCGGTATAAGGTTTTCCAGCCTTGTGCCCATGCAATAAAGAAACGCTGTTCGCCTGTGAAGCCATCTATTACTGTAGATTTTTTTCCTTTTAAAGAAAGCTGGTAAGCATAATAACTCATCGTTAAACCACCCAAATCAGCAATGTTTTCGCCCAAAGTTAATTGCCCATTTACATGCAAAGTGTCAATAGCCACATACCCGTTAAACTGATCGCGAACAACACCTGTGCGGGCGTTAAAGTTTTTAGTATCTTCTTCTGTCCACCAGTCTTTCAGGTTTCCATCTGCATCGTACTTAGCCCCTTGGTCATCAAAACCGTGTGTAATCTCGTGCCCAATAACAGAACCCATTACCCCGTAGTTTGCTGCATCATCTGCTTTTGCATCAAAAAAGGGTGGTTGCATAATACCCGCCGGAAAAACGATTTCGTTATAACTTGGGTTATAGTATGCGTTTACGGTTGGCGGAGTCATTCCCCACTCTGTTTTATCAACCGGCTTACCAATTTTATCAATCATTTCTTTATACGCATAATGTCCTGAGCGTAATACGTTGGCTACATACGAATCATTTTTAATTTCGAGGGTTGAATAATCTTTCCATTTATCAGGGTAACCAAGCTTGCGCATAATTTTATCTAACTTCTCTAACGCTTTTTGTTTGGTTACATCACTCATCCATACACGGGTTTTAATGCGATCTCTAAAAGTAGTAGTAAGGTTGTTCACCATTTCGTTTACTTTCTTTTTCGATTCTGCATCAAAATATTTCTCTACAAATAATTGCCCCAACGCTTCACCAATGCTGCGATCTATGGTTGCCAGTGAGCGTTTCCAACGAGGTTTCATTTCTTTAGCACCTTGCAGGGTTGTGCCATAAAAAGAGAAGTTTTCTTTAACAAAAGGAGTGCTTAAAAAAGAAGCTGTTTCGCGAATAAGACACCACCTGAAATACGTTTTCCAGTCGGCAATAGAAACATCATTTACCATCTGATTTAGTTTATCAAAATAAAGAGGTTGCCTTACAATTACATCTGTAAAAGGGTTAACAACCGAGGCAGACGTAAGGTATAAATTGAAATTAAGATTGCTTTGCTTTTTAAAGAAATCGGCTTTGGTAAACTTGTTATATTGTTTCTCATCATCACGCAATTCTAAACGCCCCATAGATGCATCGGCCATTTGACTTTCGATAGTAAAAATGGTTGCAGCGTTTGTGGCAGCCACATCAGCTTTATCGCCCAATAAAGAAAACATATTTTCGATATGTTTTTTATAAGCGGTGCGTATACTTTCGTACTTAGCATCGGTATAATACATTTTATCGGGCAAGCCTAAACGGGGTTGCATAAAATAAATAGCATTTATGTTGCTGTTTTTCATATCGGCTTCTACAGCAAACCCAAACAAACCCGACATGCCTTTGTTATGAAACTCACCAATGGTTTTAAACAAATCGTTTTTATTGGTCATTTTATTTATACTCACAATATAGGGCGCAATAGGGGCGAAGCCTTCCTTTTCAAGCTTTGCGGTATCCATACTAACATGATAAAAATCACCTATTTTTTGTTTGTTGGTACCTGCTTTTACTGTCTTATCGTTGGCACATTCTTCTAATATTTTTTTAAGATTATCGTAGTTACGGTCAACCAGTACATTAAAACTACCCCAACGAGATTCTTGTGCAGGAATTTGCGTGTTCTTTAACCAGGTGCCGTTGGCATACTGGTAAAAATCGTCGGCAGGGTTTACACTTTTATCTATATCGGCAAGAGCTATGCCAGGGTTTTGTGCGCTTGCAGTCATAAGAGTACTTGCTATAATAATTGTTTTAATAAAAGGGTTTTTCATGTTTACTTTTTTTATTTGTTTCATTATGGTAACATGGTGTTCGCCTAAAAAGGCTCGGGTCATGTTAAGGAATGGTTAATTTTTTGGCTAATATACTAAATGATACGAATAAGCACCAAGCACCAAATAATCTGTTTTGGGTGTTGGGTTGGTTTACCTAACAATAACCAATCGCTTATTTACAACACCCTCATTACCAATGATAATTATATTATAAACTCCTTCATTTAAGCGATTAGCATCTATTGCAGTTTTACCTTGTATAGTTTGACTTAACACAAGCCTGCCGTTTATATCATATAGCTGTATAGTTTGATTTGCAACGCTGCTTGTTTCTATAACAAAGTTACCATTGCTTGGGTTTGGGTAAATAGTTACCTGCTCATTATTACCTGTAAACTGCTCTATTCCTGTTGCAGTAGAATTATAAATATTTATGTTATCTAAATAAATATTGTTTCCAACAGACGAAGCCCCTGCATAAAATACCCAGCGGAACATGACATTAGTACTTGATGCAACCGAATTAAGATTAACTGTATAGGTAGTAAACTGAGAAGGTACTGGTATAAAAGGAGAAATGCTTTGTCCGCCAACACTTACTGGTTGAAGAGCTGTACCGCTATGTGCCCATTTAGAAATCCATGTTGCTCCACAATCGGTTGAAACAGCTACCTGTAATTCATCTGTATTAGTAGTTGTTTGTTGTTGGTATGCCATGGCAAACGATAATGCTGGAGAACCAATGGAGGCCAAATCAAATGTTGGACCCATTAATATACTAATATCACCTGCGGTATTTGATAAATTATTTATCATAATCGATTTTGAACCTGATGCTGCCACTGTTGATGTAACCGTCCAGTTTGAACCCGTCGTACTTGAAATACTCCAATCTGTACCCGGAACAGAACTTGTTTCAAAACCCTCAAAAAAGGCAGTATTGAATTGTGCAACCGATGTTACTATATGCATGTAAGATGTTTTAGTAATGGAAGCACTACCCGCTGAAGCGGTAGCTGTATAAGAAACCGCATAAGTGCCGGGTGTATTATAAATTACCTGTGGCATAGCATCAGTTAAGGTGCTTCCGCTTGCTAGTGTACCACCCGGAAAATTCCATTGCCAGCCTGTAACTACTGTGTTAACAGTACTATCAGAAAAAGTAACTGTTGAACCCACACAAACAATAGTAGCACTTGCATGAAAACCCACAACAGGTACAGAATTGCCTATACCTACTTTGCGAATGCGGTTATTAGCTTGATCAGCTATATATAAAACTCCTGATGCATCAAAAAATATACCTTCTGGATATGATAATGATGCTGCCGTTGCCAGTATCCCATCTCCATTATAACCACCACCCCCGTTTCCTACAATGGTAGTAATAATACCCGATGTACTTACCTTGCGTATTCGTTCATTAATTACATCACAAATGTACATATTGCCTCCGGCATCAAATGTCAATTCGGTTGGAGCCCATAATGTTGCCGCGGTAGCTTGTCCGCCATCCCCACTATAGCTACCACTACCAACTCCGGTTGGTCCACTACCGGCTATGGTAGTTATAATACCGGATGAATTTATCATGCGAATACGATTATTCTGAGCATCTGCTATATATAAATTACCAGACATTGAAACTATCGCACATGGGTTATTTAGCTCTGTGGCTGTTGCTTGTCCGCCATCCCCACCCCAACCACCATACCCATTGCCGGCAATAGTTGTTATAATACCTGCGGTATTAACCATTCTTACTCGTTGATTGCTTCCATCTGCTATATACAAGTTACCGTGTACATCAATTGAAATACCGTTGGGGGAGTTTATTTCAGCTGCTGTAGCTTGTATCCCATCTCCATTATAACCGGCTGTACCGGTTCCAACCATAGTACTTATAATACCATTTGTATTTACCTTACGTATTGCATTATTTTGGTCATCACTGATATAGATATTGCCTATTAGATCAAGGGCTATATCAATTGGTTCATTAAGTGTTGCAGCGGTTGCCTGTCCCCCATCACCAGTATATCCAGCGGTTCCAGTTCCTGCTATAGTACTTATTATTCCAGATGTGCTTATCTTCCGTACAAGGTTATTTCCACTATCAACAAAATACATGTTTCCCAAAGCATCTATAACTCCTCCACATGGGTCTTTTAATTCAGCGGCCGTAGCTTGCCCCCCATTACCACCATAACCCGCTGTTCCGTTTCCGGCAACTGTAGTTATTAATTGTGCTTTTACTGAGTATACAGTTATCATTCCGACTACTAAAAATAGTTTTGTTTTCATATAGATAGTTTTATCTGCTACAAAGCTATGTTGCAGAATGACTAAAAATAGGACAACTTTTTAAACGGTAGTGTTTTTTCGATAAGCGGTCGGTTTTAACAAAAAAACGGTCAAGTAAACAAAAAGAGGGGCTATTGGCTCCCCTTCTGCCTCTTTCTTTCAGCGTGTTTAAGCTCTAAAAGTGATGTGAGTAGTACACGTGATTAGTTAATACGCTCAATTGATGAAGTGAGCTTATCTCTTGATCCCGCCTATCAATAGATTGGAGACTGTTTGCACAAACGTTTGTTTTAAATAACCGCAACTAATTTTTGCGGATAGTTTTAATTGAACGTACATTTGTTATAGAATTAGCACATGCACAAACCCCCCTTCGACTTTATTTTAGATTATTTACACCCTAAACTTGTATTTGCCTTTCTTCTTAGCTATACCCTTTGTTTCTCTCAGGGTTTTAGAACAACCGATACCACCTTTCTTAATGAAAGCAAAATCCAATCGATTACCTATTCTACTAATAAAGTAAGAGACAGCACGGTTTATTATTCGAAAACAACCGACGAAAAAAGCGCAACCTTTATTTATAAGGGCAATGGCAGTGAGGGTACCTG
>CAJCJB010000042.1 GCA_903970545.1 Candidatus Saccharimonadota bacterium
AAATAATGGTCAATGCGTACCAGGTGATGTGACTATTCCTGGAAAAAATTACACTTGCATTTGTACTATTGTTACTACAACATTTAACTCTACCAGTATTTATGGAGGGACAACTAGTGTAACCAAAACAACCGATACAACTTTTCACGCCACTAAGAAAAATGCTACTAAAGATTGTAATAATGTATATAACAATATTACTACGGTTGCCGGCTATACCTGTGCAATTGACATGAACCAGTAGTTTTAATTAGCCCCAACCCATTTCTTTCCGAACGTTTCGGTAAAAACAAAAAATTATCTTTGTCGCCATGTTGTTTGCAAATGTGGCCGCGCCTCAGACATTAAAAAAACGGTTGTTAGAAATGGCTTCTACCAAGCGTATTGCCCACGCTTTGCTTTTTTTAGGAACAGATGGCGGCTCACAACTGCCCTTAGCCATTGCCTTCGCACAATATTTGTTTTGTCATAATCCTACACCTACTGATAGTTGCAACACCTGCCCATCCTGTTTGCAAATAAACAAACTAGCGCATCCCGATTTGCACCTTGTGTTTCCAATAGCCCTTAGCAAAGATGTTCGTTTTAGCGACCATTTGGTAACAGAGTTTAGGGAAGCATTCTTAGCGTTTCCGTATCTAAATTTAAACGATTGGTTTAATACCATTGATGCTGAAAACAAACAACCTATTATCGCCAAAGACGAGAGTATAGAGATACTGCGTAAACTTAGTTATACCAGTTACGAAGGGCGCGGCAAGGTGATGCTGATTTGGATGCCCGAAAAGATGAACAGTGATGCTGCCAACAAAATATTAAAGATATTGGAGGAACCACCCGAAGACACGTTTTTCTTTTTGGTATCAAGCACAGCAGATGCCTTGTTGCCAACTATCATATCCCGCACGCAATTAATAAAAGTAAACATACCCACGTCAAATGAAATAGCCACGGTACTGGCTGCTGATTTTAGTTTACCACAAGGTCAAGCGCAACAAGTAGCAGAATTATCTCAAAACAATCCGCGCGAAGCTTTTTTATTAGCCGATGAGAACATTGCCTCTACCGAAAACTTTATTTTGTTTCAAACCTTTATGCGTTGTTGCCTGCGTTTTGATGCCTTTAAAATATCATCATGGATAGATGAGTTTGCGCGCCTGGGCAGAGAGAAGCAAAAACAATTTATGGTGTATGCCTTGCATACGTTTAGAAACTGTATCTTAATGAAACACCTGCCACAATCCGTTTCGGGTACAGACGAAGAAAAAGAGTTTCTGCTAAAGTTTCATCCTTATATAAACATGCAAAATCACGAAGGATTAATGGAAGAGTTTAATAAAGCCTTCTATCATATTGAACGAAACGTAAGCGCAAAAATTCTGTTTATGGATGTGGCTTTAAAAACAAACGAGCTGCTAAATGCTTCCCGCATTCAGCGAAACCATTAATGAAACAATAATAAAAGATGAGCTAAACAAAAAATAATTATTTTTACACCACTAAAATTATAATTATGGGAAAAGGAGATCAACGTTCTAAGCGCGGAAAAATTCACATCGGTACTCATGGAGTTACCCGTTTGCGCAAAAAGAAATCAGCTAAAAAAGCTGCCGGGGCAACTAAAACAGCTAAGAAGAAGGCACCAAAAAAAGCTGCTAAAAAAGCCGCTAAGTAGTTTTTAATCCAAACAAAATGGAAATGCCGTAGTAATCATTGCGGCATTTTTTAATTGGTTGGTTTTATTTTGTAGTTTGGCTGTGGTAAATGTCTTTAAAAGGAATTATATTTTTTTGTGTTAGCTTTCTGTCGCTATGTTTAGCCGCACAAAAGTCAACCCTTGTTGCTAATGCAGGGCCGTATCAAAAAATTTGTTCGGGCGCACAGGTTACTTTAGGGGGGGATTCTACGGCAGAGAAGGGACAAAAACCATATACCTATTCTTGGATACCTGCAATTTCTGTGTACTATCCTGATTCATCAAACCCCATAGCATCTCCAACGATAACTACTACTTATACGGTAACAGTAAAAGATTTTCTAGGAGACTCTGCAAAAGGAACGATTACTGTTTATGTATATCCCTACTCTCTTTCGGTTAAACCAAAGGATACTACTATAAAAGCCGGACAAACAATTACGCTGCACGCACAGGTTTCGGCAGGAGACTCGATCATTTATTGGAGTTCCGGCGGGAGCATATATAACCAAAGCACTTTAAACCCCGATGTGTTTCCGGTAGCAACCACCACATATAACGTTGTAGCAGCTTTTTCTCACGGTTGCGCCATTTATGACTCTGTTGTTGTTAATGTGATACCAAGCAACGAATTGGTGTTTTATAACAGTTTTACTCCTAACGGAGATGGGGCTAATGATTATTTTTACATAGGAAATATAGGGCTTTACCCCAACAATACGCTTCAAATCTATAACCGTTATGGACAATTGATATACAATGAAACGGGCTATAATAATGATTGGAAAGGAACCAGCCTGGGGACAGATGTACCTTGCGGAACGTATTTTTACATTTTAGATACACACGATACGCCCGGTAAATTTCACGGAGAAGTAACTATTATAAAGTAATATTTTTGTTGTTCTACTTAATCTGCATTACCTTTATAGTATGGAAGATATAGTAAATAAGGTTGCACAAAGTAGTATTGTAACAATTGATTTGGAAGAGTTTTATGATGAAACACCCCGTGTTTTGTTTGATATAAAACCGCTTCTTTTCCAAGAGCTTATTTTGAAGGAAAAAGAGTTCAGGGCTTACATTAAAACTCACGACTGGAGTTTGTATAAAGATAAATATGTTGCGCTAACTTGCACCGCTGACGCCATTGTACCAACATGGGCATATATGTTGTTAACGCTAAGCTTACAACCCTTTGCAAAAAGAATAGTGTTTGGAAATATAGAAATCCTTGAAACTATTTTGTTTCAGGAAAAAATAAACGCACTTGATACAACACCCTATAAAGATGCGCGAATTGTAATAAAAGGCTGCGGTAATAAACCCGTTCCAATATCTGCTTATGTTGCTCTTACCGAAAAAATAAAACCTGTTGCCAAAAGCATTATGTATGGTGAGCCCTGTAGCACAGTGCCCTTATACAAACAACTCGCACAACACTAAATAATGCGCATAGATATTATTACTATTCACCCTGATTTACTGGAAAGCCCCTTTAAACATAGTATATTAAAACGTGCTGCACAAAAAGGTCTGGTAGAGGTGAACTTAATAAACTTAAGGGATTATAGTACGCATAAACAAAAGCAGGTAGATGATTATGCCTTTGGCGGCGGTGCTGGTATGGTAATGATGATTGAGCCCATTGCTTCGTGCATCAATCATTTAAAGAGCCAAAGAACGTATAATGAGGTCATTTATACTTCGCCCGATGGAGTGCTGTTGCAACAAAAGACCTGCAATTATTTTTCTACCCTTAAAAATATTATCGTGTTATGCGGGCATTATAAAGGCATTGATGAGCGTGTGCGTGAACATTTGATTACAAAAGAAATCTCTATAGGAGATTATGTGCTTAGCGGTGGAGAACTTGCTGCTGCTGTCATGTGCGACAGCATCATTCGTTTATTACCAGGTGTATTAAACGATGAAACCTCTGCGCTTACCGATTCTTTTCAGGATGATTTATTGGCTCCACCCGTTTATACCAGACCACAAGAGTTTAATGAGTGGAAGGTTCCTGATATTTTAATGAGTGGTCATTCGGCAGAAATAGAAAAGTGGCGATACGAACAAAGTCTTGAAAGAACCAAACAACGCAGACCGGATTTGTTTAAGAAAAACAATTAGTGCACAAAGCAAGCGTAAGCTATGTAACCTATAGCTAGTCCAATCCCCCCGCCAATCATGGACCGGCGCCTCCTTTTAGCTCTGGCCTCTCGTTCATAGCCCAAAATATAAGCATCATGCCATAAATTATTGGGATTAGAAACTGTACTATGCCTTATCCATACTTTAGGAATGCCAACGGTAGTAAAAAAAGATATTGGCAAAACCGGACCAAAAAAAGCACCCGCACTACCCACAACCAAACCTGATGCACCACCAGCCACACCTGCTATTAACCCTCCCCAAAAAGAACCTCTTGCTTTAAAACCCTTTCTGGCATCACGTTCGCCTTGCATAAAAAGCCACATTTCATCTCGGGTAAACCAGTTTTTTATGGTATCCTCCTGATAATAATAAACCAAATTTCCTTTGCCGTATTTAATGGCAAACAGACTTTCGTTATCAATGGTTATCTTTTTAATTGAATTTTCAGGGTCAGCAACCTGTACCGAAGCCGAATTTGTATCAAGCACAGAAGTGGTAATTATTTTACCATTCATTAAATAGAGGGTATCTAATGAATTTGTTTGTGCAAATGAAAAGAAAGAAAGAAAAAAGAAAAAAACAGCGAGTTGGTTTCTCATTAATTAGTCTGCACGAAAGTATTCGTCCTGATCTTTACTGTAAAAGAAACTTAAAGACATATACTTTTTAACATACGCTTTTAAGTCTGCCGAGGTAGTAAATTTCTCGTCTATATTTTCAGTTATGGGAATAAGAGTTGTTTTAGCTCCACTTGCTGTTTGCTCAATCTTATATAAATAATATAACTTGGTTGAAGAGGCATCATCACACACGTTCATAAATTTAACACCATCTATTATAGATACAAAACCCGTATAGGTTGTTACATCCGTTGATGTTTTACCTTTCTTTTCAAACTTATAATTAAAGTCATCCTTCTTGGTAACGTTATAAAAGTAATCAGTTGAGTTCTTTGCTTCCCATTTACCAAGAAGCTTGTCGTCAATTTTCACAGTTGGCGCATCAATAGAAACATCACTACCATAGGGGCAAGCTGTTAATAACATAGCCAATCCTGAAAACATGATAAATTGTAGGGCTAGTTTTTTCATTGCTGTGGTTTTTTTCGTGAATATACAAACATTATTTTACTTAGCATGATTGAATAATTCAGCTTGGAAACAGCTCTTTATTTTAGTATTTTTGCACCTCTAAATTCTTTCCATGACTGATAAATTTGTAAACCGCCACAACGGTCCGCGTGCTTTTGAAGTAACTGAAATGCTTGCTAAAATTGGTGTTTCTTCTGTTGATGAATTAATCAACCAAACCGTTCCGGAAAAGATACGCTTAAAGAAGCCTTTGAAAGTTGATGCGGCTATGACCGAGTTTCAATACACTAAACATCTGCGGGCACTTGCTAAAAAGAACAAAGTGTTTCGTAGTTACATAGGTTTAGGATATTACAATACCATTGTTCCGGCTGTTGTGCAGCGCAATGTGTCGCCGCTGGACATGGATCGCGGCGAGCTGTGGAACATGTACCAAGCAATTCGGCGGAAGCAGCCTTACCGCGCTGAGATCACACAGAAAGCGTTCAACGTCGGCGGGTCCGGTGCGCCACCCCTTGGGACGAAAACGACCGGTGCGCCG
>CAJCJB010000043.1 GCA_903970545.1 Candidatus Saccharimonadota bacterium
AATAATAATGATGTTCTTTGTGGGGGTTATACCTTATATTCAGATGAATTGATTGGGGGTGCATTAATGATGATATTTTTAAGAGAAGGAAAAATAGCTACATTAGAAGTAATGGCTCATGACGGACAATACCCGATAACTGAACCTAAAAACTACTACTTTAAAAACCTTCCAGTTAACGTTATTGACTTGCCAGATAAGGAAGAATAAGTTTGCCTGCGTTAGGGATTGCAGTGTAAAGCCTTTATAGGATTTTTTGGTTTATATTTGTATTGATGAGATACACTATTTTATTTTTGATAATTGCGGTTGTTTATTTTATTAGCTGTACAGATGGGCATACAATTGGTTCAACTGAACTAAAAATATCTTTTATAACTTCTCAAAAGCATAATACAAAAGACTTAGCGAGCGAGTACTCAATAAATCAATTAGAATGGTTAATCCTTTCCGATAGTGGGCAAATAAAAAATTGGGAAATATGTGGTTACATAATTCCTTACATAGATTTAAGAAAGAATTATTTAATAATGTCAAAATACAAAATATTAAACCTTTATCAAAAATCTGGTTGTGATGAATGTCTTGGTGTACCTGTGGGAGAAGCTATTTTTGATAAAGGCAACTCTGATTCTAATTACTACTATTTTTATCGCATGCCTAAAATAATGCTTTCTCAAGGAGTAGGTTAATACATTTATATCCCCCGCTCGCGCAGATTTGTAATTCGCGCTATTAATCTTAATTTGAAACAGTGGGCAGGTGCGTTAGGGATTGCAGCAAGCTGCCGTGCAGCCCGTAAAGCCCGACGGCGTTAGGGTGATATTAACCTCAACCTTAATCTAATTCAAATCTAATGCCTTGCGCTAAGGGTAATGTGTTGCCGTAGTTAATGGTATTGGTTTGCCTGCGCATATATACCTTCCAGGCATCAGAGCCGCTTTCTCTGCCGCCGCCTGTTTCTTTCTCACCGCCAAAAGCGCCGCCAATTTCAGCACCCGAAGTACCGATGTTTACGTTTGCAATACCGCAATCAGAACCTGACACAGCCAAGAATTTCTCGGCTTCGTGCAGGCTTCTGGTCATAATAGCGCTTGATAAACCTTGCGGAACATCATTTTGCATGGCAATAGCCTCCTCAATATTTTTATATTTCATAATATAAAGTATGGGGGCAAAGGTTTCGTGCTGTACAATACTCATGTGGTTTTCGGCTTCTACAATGCAAGGTTTTACGTAGGTACCATGCTCAAAGCCTTTGCCATCAAGTACACCGCCTGCTACCAATACTTTTCCGCCTTCGGCAATAACGCGCTCAATAGAGGCTAAATAACTCTTTACGGCATCTTTATCAATAAGCGGACCCACGTGGTTGTTCTCATCCAACGGGTTGCCAATGCGAAGTTGCTTATAGGCGTTAATCAGTTTTTGTTTTACATCATTATAAATACTTTCGTGGATTATTAAGCGGCGGGTAGTTGTGCAACGTTGTCCGGCTGTGCCCACAGCGCCAAACACAGCACCGGGTATGCACATATTCAAATCGGCAGTTTCAGAAATAATGATGGCGTTATTACCGCCTAACTCCAGTAAAGCTTTACCAAAACGCTCTGCCACCTTCACGCCAATTTGTTTACCCATACGGGTAGAACCGGTTGCTGATACAAGCGGCACACGTTTATCGGTGGTCATAAATTCGCCTACTTTATAATCTCCGTTTACAAGGCAACAAATACCTTCGGGCAATTTATTTTCTTTAGCTACTTCTGCCCATATATTCTGGCAGGCAATAGAGCACAAAGGCGTTTTCTCGGATGGTTTCCAAATACAAACATCTCCGCAAACCCACGCCAAAGCCGTGTTCCAGCACCACACAGCCACCGGGAAATTAAATGCAGATATAATACCTACTACTCCCAACGGATGATACTGCTCGTACATGCGGTGCATTGGGCGCTCGCTGTGCATGGTTAAACCATTTAACTGACGGGACAAGCCAACAGCCAAATCGCATATATCAATCATCTCCTGCACCTCGCCCAAACCCTCTTGCAAGGATTTACCCATCTCATAAGAAACCAGTTTACCCAAATCGCTTTTATACTTACGCAGCTTATCGCCAAAGCGCCTAACCACCTCTCCGCGTTTAGGAGCAGGCACAGTGCGCCAAAAAGTAAAGGCTTCGGTAGCGGCTTTCATAGCCATATCATAATCTGCCTGCGTGGCAGTTTTTACGGTAGCAATCAGCTTTCCATCAGCCGGACTGTAAGATTCAAGCTCCTCACCCGAAGCAAAAAAGTTAATACCTGTACTGCAACCCATGTTGTGGGGCTTAATGCCCAATACCTGCAATGTTTTTGAAATATCTACTGTACTTTTAGCTGTAAGAGTTTCCATAAATTAAAATTTGAGGCACAAAAATACTAATTATAAGTTAAAAGTTATTAGCTAATAAGGAGGCTTACCTAATACCTCTTCGCTATTCCCCATTAACTAATAACTGATAACTTTGCACCCTGTTTATGAGCTTTAAAAGAACTTTAGTTACCGCCGCACTGCCTTATGCCAACGGGCCTGTGCATATTGGGCATTTGGCGGGCTGCTACCTTCCGGCTGATATATATGTGCGCTACCTGCGCAGCGCAGGTAAGGATGTTAAGTTTATTTGCGGCAGCGATGAGCATGGCGTACCCATTACCATCAAAGCTAAGAACGAGGGCATAAGCCCGCAACAGGTGGTAGATAAGTACCACAAAATAATGGGCGATGCGTTTAAGGAGTTCGGTATTTCTTTTGATATATACTCGCGTACGTCCAGCAAAACGCACCACCAAACTGCTTCTGATATTTTTAAAAAACTATATGATAAGGGTGTTTTTACCGAGCAGGTAACCGACCAATATTATGATGAAGAGGCCAAGCAGTTTTTGGCCGACAGGTATATTGTAGGTACTTGTCCTAAATGCGGAAACGAAAATGCGTATGGCGACCAGTGCGAGAAATGCGGTACATCGCTATCTCCTACGGAGTTGATTAATCCGCATTCTATGCTGTCGGGTTCAAAGCCTGTGCTGAAGCAAACCAAGAATTGGTTTTTGCCGCTGGATAAACTTTCTCCTAAAATAAAAGCCTATATAGAGCAGCATAAAGACTGGAAACCCAACGTATATGGGCAATGCAAAAGCTGGTTAGATAGCGGAGATGGTTTGCAACCCCGCGCCATGACGCGTGATTTGGACTGGGGTGTGCCTGTGCCTATAAAAGGTGCTGAAGGTAAAGTGCTGTATGTTTGGTTTGATGCGCCTATTGGGTATATATCGGCCACTAAAGATTTAATCCCTAACGAGTGGGAGAAGTATTGGAAAGATAAGGAAAGTAGATTAATACATTTTATAGGCAAGGATAATATTGTGTTTCACTGCATCATTTTTCCTGCTGTGTTAATGGAGCATGGCGAGTTTATTTTGCCCGATAATGTACCTGCCAACGAGTTTCTGAATTTAGAAGGAGATAAGATTTCAACTTCCCGCAACTGGGCGGTATGGCTGCATGAGTATTTGCTGGAGTTTAAAGACAAGCAGGATGTGTTGCGCTACACCCTTTGTGCCAATGCCCCCGAAACCAAAGACAATGATTTTACCTGGAAAGACTTTCAGGCAAAGAATAATAATGAGTTGGTTGCCATCTTAGGAAATTTCGTAAACCGTACGCTTGTTCTTACCCATAAGTATTATGAGGGGCATGTACCTGATGCTCTTGAATACAGCAAAGAAGACCTTTTGATACTGGAAGAAATAACCAAAGCCCCTGATAAAATTGCGGCATCTTTAGAGCAATTTCGTTTTCGTGAAGCTTTGGGAGAGTTAATGAACCTGGCACGTATAGGCAATAAATACCTTGCCGATACCGAACCCTGGAAACTGATTAAAACAGATGAGAAGCGTGTAAAAACCATTATGAACATCTCGCTGCAAATTACCTGTAACCTTGCCATACTGTGTGAGCCGTTTTTGCCGTTTACATCCAATAAACTGCTTGCCATACTAAACATCAATCCTATAAAATGGAACGGGGCAAAACAAACCACTAACATGCACCCCGGGCATAAAATAAATAAAGAAGAACTGCTCTTCTCTAAAGTAGAAGATGCCGAGATTGAAGCACAGGTTAAAAAGCTTCACGATTCTAAGGAAGCGAATAAAGCCAAGCTACCCTCTCCTGAAGGAGAGGGGTTGGGGGTGAGATCGCCTCAAAAGCCTGAAATTACTTTTGATGATTTCGGTAAAATGGATATACGCATTGGTACTGTTTTAGAAGCCGAAAAAGTAAAAGGTGCCGATAAGCTTTTAAAACTAAAGATAGATACCGGTATTGATGTACGTATTGTTGTAAGCGGCATAGCCCTCTATTACACACCCGAAGAAATGCTTAACAAACAGGTAAGCATTTTAGTAAACCTTGCTCCGCGCAAAATAAAGGGGATTGAAAGTCAGGGCATGATACTGATGGCAGAAAATAATAAAGGTGAACTAAGTTTGGTGTCTCCGGTAAAGCCTGATGTGAATAACGGGAGTGTGGTGAAATAACCTGTTAACTCTTGTAGTATGAAAAACATACTTTCCCTAAAATCATTTCCTTTTTGGCTGCTTACGTTTTCCTGTATTCTGCTGTTGGTAGTTTCTCAATTAATACAAGATGGTATTTTCTCTGATGGAATACTTTATATAAGCGTTTCAAAAAACTTAGCTGATGGTATAGGTACTTTCTGGGACCCACATTTTAGCAAAACCTGGCCTGTCTTCAGAGAACAACCCCCTCTATACTTTGGGTTACTGGCTATCTTCTTTAAGGTCTTTGGTAGTAGTATGTATACCGAACGTATATTTTGTTTTATCTGTATGGCACTTACCGCTTTCTTTATCCATAAAATATGGAAGAAAGTAATGCTTCGTAATAACCTTGGCATGGTACAGCAAGGCTGGTTTCCTATTCTGCTTTGGATAAGTATACCAGTTTGCTTCTGGTCGTATGCTAATCATGTAGAAGAAACGGTAATGACATTATTTGCAACCATCTCTGTTTATTACTTGTATCAGTTTTTCTTTCTTAAACAAGGCAATCTAATCTATCTTATTTTAGGTGGTATTTTTATTTTTCTTTCAAGCTTAACCAAAGGAATACAAGGTGTCTTTCCTATTACAGCAGTATTTTTTTACTGGCTGGTAAGTAGAAAAATATCCTTCAAACAAAATATCATATACTCAATTATCCTAATAGGAATACCTGTTCTTGTATATGCTATGCTTATTCTTTTTAATCATCATGTGTACGATGCTTTAAAAGAGTATTTACAAAACAGACTTGGCAAAACATTTCACGACAAGGTAAATGATACTACAGATTACCACTTTGAAATAGTAGTAAGGTTATTTACAGAGCTTATCCCTATGTTTCTTATAATAGGAATTATATTGCTGCTAAGCCGTAAAATGAAAACAGATAATACTGCCAAAAAAGAGCGTAATGAAACTTCGCTTTGGTTTTTATTAATTGGCTTATCTGGTACACTTCCTCTGGCGATTACACTCGAACAGCGGGGGTTTTATATGGTTACTGCATTTCCGCTTTTTGCCTTATCAGCAGCTTGTTTTCTTTCTAACCGTGTTTCTTTTTTAACCGGTAAAATAAATGTAAAAGGCGAATCATTCAATATATTCAAAATTGTTTCCATTATTGTTTTAGCAGGTTCCTTATTATTCACCGTTCTACAAATCGGAAAAACCAAACGTGATGAGGATATGCTTCCTGATATATATGCCATAGGAAAGATACTGCCGCACGGAGAAGTTATTAGTATTCCATCTGCCATGCTTTATGAATGGAGTTTATCCGAATATTTTGTGCGTTACTTTTATATAAGTCTTGATGCAGGAAATACTAAGCATTATTATTTTATGATTAAAAAGGATTTACCTAAAAGCCTTGTGCCAATAGGCTATACCTTATACCCCATTAACACAACATATGTTGATTTATATATAAAGGCAAATAAGTAAGAATTACATACTTTTGCTCTGTTAATTTATTACACATGATAACTGCTGAAATGGCTGTTCGTTACGAACGCAAAAAACATAAAGACGATACGCTTCTTACACTTTATAAAAACATATTAAAGCCTCGCCTGATAGAAGAGAAGATGCTGATACTTCTTCGTCAGGGGCGCATTGCAAAATGGTTTAGCGGCATTGGACAAGAAGCTATTTCAGTGGGTGTGGCAACTGCTTTCGACCCCGATGAATATATCTTACCTATGCACCGCAATTTGGGTGTATTTACCACACGGGGCATTCCTTTACATCGTTTGTTTTCTCAGTTCACGGGTAAGCTAAGCGGCTTTACCAGTGGGCGCGACAGGAGTTTTCATTTCGGAACACAAGAATACAAGATTATAGGCATGATATCCCATCTCGGGCCGCAAATGGGTGTGGCAGATGGTATTGCACTGGCAAATAAATTACGTAAGGATAAAAAAGCAGTAGCAGTGTTTAGCGGAGATGGCGGTTCATCAGAAGGAGATTTTCATGAGAGTATTAATGTGGCTGCCGTTTGGGATTTACCCGTTATATTTATTATTGAGAATAATGGGTATGGTTTATCTACACCAAGTAATGAGCAGTTTAAATGCAAGCAGTTTATAGATAAAGCTATTGGCTACGGAATAGAAGGTGTGCAGGTAGATGGAAACAATGTGTTGAAAGTATATGAAACCGTAAAGAAGATTGCAGAAGATATACGCGAGAATCCTCGTCCGGTTTTGTTAGAGTGTATTACGTTTAGAATGCGTGGACATGAAGAAGCATCAGGAACTAAATATGTTCCAAAAGAATTATTTGAAGTGTGGGGCAAAAAAGATCCGGTAAATAACTTTGAACACTTCTTGTTAGATGAAGGTGTTCTTACTGAATATCTTATTGAGAAAATCCGTAACGAAATAAAGCATGATATTGATACCGGCTTAGAACAAACTTTTGCAGAGCCCATGCCGGAAGTTAATACAGCTAAAGAGTTGAAAGAAATGTATGCTCCGTTTCAATTAAATGAAACTAAACCTTCTGGCAACACCTCTTCCAAACGATTGATAGATGCGGTGTCTGATGGGATGCGTTTGGCTATGCGCAAGCATAAGAACCTTGTTTTAATGGGACAGGATATTGCCGAGTACGGCGGTGTGTTTAAAATTACCGATGGCTTTGTAGAAGAGTTTGGTAAAGACAGAGTGCG
>CAJCJB010000044.1 GCA_903970545.1 Candidatus Saccharimonadota bacterium
GCCAAAGCAGGTAAGTTTGGCCATAGATATTGAAATGTATATCCTTGTATACTTGCCTGCGTAAGAATTACGGTAGCAATATATATTACATAATATAGATATCCCTTATCTCTAACGGTAAAATATAAAAAAGCATTATAAAAAAGCATTACGAGCATTATACCAAGATATATACCAACAAACATATCTTTTACCTTATCTGCTTCAATTATCTTATCTTTTGTCCCAATAAAGATGGGTAACTGAATATTATCTCTTGCTTTTACCTTTATGTATATCGTTGTTATATTTCCTTTTGGAAGATTAACAGTAAAAATATAATTAGGGTCAAAAAATTGACGTTTATTAAAGGGTAAATACTCACCAGCTTCAGAAATAAATGAACTGTCATTTTTAAATTGGTAAAGCTCTATCCCGTCTAAACCTGGTTGCGATACTTGAAGTAAAAAATCACTTTTTTGAATATTATTTTTGATCTGTAGTTTAACCCAGAAACTGCTGGAACTTATTCCAAAGTTAGGTATATCACTTTTCAAAGTTTTAAAATTAGTTGAAGCTACAACGTCTTTAATTGAAAGCAACCCTGTTTTATCTTCTATATATGTAACCCTATTTTTAATAGAAACTTTTTCATTTATATTATTTATTACTATTATTTGAGCATTAGAAAAATTAACGTGCAGTAATAACAAGAAATAAATAAGTACTAGAAAAAAAACATTTAATCTCATGCGATATTAGTTTTGTTCAAGAATAATGAATACTCAATCTCAATAGTTTTTTTAGGTCCCATTTCCTTCCTTTGTTGAATGGGATTTTCTCTTAAAATTAACATATGTTCACGGTCTGTTTTATCTGCTGTTGTTAAGTCTTCTGCATTAATTATTCCCACTACCCTAGCAATATAATTTTCATTTGGATAGATAAATTTTCCTTTGTCTCCTAAAGATTCTTCCACTACAAAACCTACTCTTCTAAACATTTCCATTGTATAATCAGCACAAATACCTATCATAGTTTGACAATTAATTTGATTAGTAATAGAAATCCCTGCCCTTACTAATAATAAACTTAAACCTAAACCTGCTACTTCTTTCGCATTCCAAAGCGCACATAATTCGCAAACGCCTTCTTTTATATAGCTATTTACAACGTTATGAATATTAGGATCCATTTTTCCAACGGCATTTTCCACAGGTAAAGGATGTATCATATCTGCACGCTGAACTCTTATTCCTCCAACCATAGTACCATTTGTATCTTCTGCATATACTCCATAAACACAATCCCAATTCATCCAGTCATTATTATTCGATGTTATGTTAGTTATACCATAATCCTTAAGTACTTTTACGTGACCATTTAAATAAACAGCACATATTTCCGGATTTGATAACGCATGAAACACCTTAAACTTGTACATATTATTTTTCTCCCAGTATAAAACAATCTTTTAAATTTCTTCTTAATGAATTTCCAGATGGAGGATCACTTTTAGACAGCCTAAACAGAAAAATATTTGTTTTACCCGTCTTATCAAAAATCTTATTAAAATTTTTATCCTGTATTATTAGTTCTTTCCGCATTTCATTAGGCAAATCATTTTGCTCTTTAATTCTCTCAAAAAAGAATATTGGCGATGAAATGGGATGAAATGAAATATTATGATAGTTTGTCATAAGCCAGGCTTTTTGAACTGCTTGCCCTGCTTGTACAAAATCCTTCGTTTTATTATTAGTAGAACTGCAAAGTAACCCAATTGCGGAAGAAGTTTTAATCGCATCTCTCGTAATTTTTTGTAACCCACCCCCGCCTTTCCATTTTCTGATATTTGAAATTACTTCAGGATTACTGGCAACCTTTAAACCCGTTTTGTCAAGATGAGATAATTCAAGTGTAACAATATCTAAACCATCTTTTGTTTGTTGTACTTCATTTTCTGTCCAGCGTATTTCCTTTTTAAAAAACTCATGATGTCCATTAGGATTCAAAAACCTTAATCTTTCCACCATCGAAACTATTTCCCCTAATTGATTAATTTGTTTTTCATCCTCTATAAAGATAATTTCATATCCATCCCCCACAGAGGAGTTTATATCATCTAAAATTTCCTTACTGATAGGTTGTTTAGTCCCTTTTTTTCTATTTGTACAACGGATATTAATAGAATTATATAACTCCTCCTGAAATCTATCCTTATTTTTTTTTGTACTAAAAGAAATGCTCGCAATTAATAGTGGATTTTTTTTAAGCGGGAAATAATTTATATGAGAGCTATATCCGGATTGGGACGCAGATAAAATCAAATTTTGCAAACAAGCCCCTAAACCAATATGTGCCAAATGGTCAAAAGGGTCACTCCATGAAACAGATTTATTTTTATCATGAAACAAATACAGCCTGTTTTTCTCTATAAACCATTTCCATGGCTGGTTATTTCCCGCAGAAGGTGCTTTAGTAGAATCTGTAACCCATTTAATAAAAAACTCTTTAAGAATATTTTCTTTAGTGATTTGCTTTTTGGGAATTTGTGCGATAACACTTTTCATTTCTGCTTTGGTAAGTTTCAGAAAATGCGGGTCGACATATTCTATAACTTTTTCTTTTTTATCTCCAATTAATTCTTCTATATCAATATGAAATCTGCCAGATTGTGTATATTGATTAAGAAGCATCCTACGACTTATATCAGCAGTAATGCCTCCGCCCATAGTTACGGCAGAGGCCAATTGAGGCCATGTATTGATGGTTTGCTCTATTTCCAACATGGATGCTTTTAGTCTTACCGATGCAGTTTCTAAACCCAATACATCAAGCATGTAAGGTATTTTTTCCTCATTTGTTTTAAGGGTTTTAAGGGTTTTAATATCTAAATGATTTACTAGCCCATGTAAAATATCCCTCTGAGGTTCCAAATCAAATCGTTCCACATCAACCATGCAACGGTCACTTGCTTCCATTATTACAGGTATTTGTAATTGACGGGCTTTATAGCGACTTAAAATCTTTATATCAAATCCATCTGATTCTTCTACCAATAAATCTAATTTTCCGTTTGATATAAAAAAATCATCCATGTTAATTTCTGTAAGTCCTTCGGGATAGCAAACTATCTTTATAAAGGGATCTATTTCAGCTATTTCTCTGGCTACTGAATAAACTTTTGGTAAACCTAAATTATGAATTCCTGTACGTATTCTATTAAGGTTAGTTAATTCTAATACGTCAAAATCAGCTAAACGCAACTCACCACATATACGTTCCATGGCTAAAGTTACAGATACAGATTGACCTACTGATAGCCCAATTACACCAATTTTTTTTTTGGCTAAAATATCACGTTCTTCTCTGGTAATTTTATTCTGATTTCTACTTGTTCTAACATCAATAAACTCTTTCTCATCCAATATGTGTACCAGTCTATTTGCCCATGGATAATATACCCAAACACCATATTCACTTATATGAGTACCTCTTAAATGTTTTTTGGCTTCTTCTTCTAAAACCTTATTTGTATATTTCTTATTAGGGTTTTTGTATTTAATAAGGTCTTTTAATTGTTCAAAAATATGATCAACCACTATAATACCAGGCGTAGAAAGAAGAGAAGCAAATTTCTTTTTTTGGTCTTTATTAAATATTCTATAAAAGGATGGCTTGCAAATTGAATTTAACTTTTGTTGCTGAATTTGAAGTGCACTTAATTTTTTATTTAAAGTATTCATCTTATTTTATTTTTAAATTTAAACAAAGATTAATTATATAATTATTTTTAT
>CAJCJB010000045.1 GCA_903970545.1 Candidatus Saccharimonadota bacterium
TAGCAACGTTACAGTTAGCACAGGCGCAACAAAACCAGGCTCCTTTACAACCGACTCAGCAAAACCAAGGCCCTACACCAGAACAAGTAGCTGCCCGCCAGTCAACACACTTGCAAAAGGTATTAGGACTTAGCGAAGAACAAAAACAAAAAGTATATCAGGCAGCATTTAACAGAAGTACCGCCATACAGCAATTAAGAAGTAAAGATGGTGGAAACCGCAGGGAATTGCATGCTGATACAAAACCTGTGAAGCAACAGTTTGTTAGCGACGTAAATGCAACACTAACACCTGAGCAACAACAAAAATGGGAACAATACCGCTTGCAACAAAAACAAAAACAGGAACAACGCAGACAACAACAGACACCTTCTACCAATGGAGGAGCTCCTAACAGCAATACTGTTCCTACAAAGCTTGATCCAAGTGATGATGGTTTAAACGACAGATAAACTTTAAAAAGAATAGAAATAAAAATCCTCGCTAAAGGCGGGGATTTTTTATTTATGGTTTTTTTTTACCTAAAAATGGCCCGGATAAAAGAAGCTTATTTAACCGTTTTTTTGTTAAAACCGGCCGCTTATCGAAAAAGTGCTACCGTTTAAAAAGTTCCCCACTTTTTGGCATTTTGCGGAGGTATCTTTGTTTAAACCATTAAACTAAAAGCCATGAAACAATGCTGAGTTATGGATGCAATGAAGAAGCTTTGCGTGTTATTAAATTAATGCCCAAATTGATTCCGGGCATAAAAGACAGAAAACCTGTTAGAGCAAGTTTTGTGCAAGCTATAGATTTTAGATTGCAATAAAGCGTATTTTTGCATGCTTGTACACAACCACCAATATTTTACCTAAAGATAAAAAACTGCTTTATGAGGGAACTTTGCTTCCGCTTATGGAGCAGTTTTACACTATACAAGGCGAAGGCTTTAATACCGGGAAAGCCGCTTATTTTATACGTTTGGGCGGTTGCGATGTGGGCTGCCATTGGTGCGATGTAAAGGAAAGTTGGGATGCATCCATCCACCCGCTTACCAAAACTAAAGAAGTGCTGCAACAGGTATTAGCGCATAGTGCCAAGGCAGTGGTAGTTACGGGCGGAGAACCCCTTATGTATAACCTTACCGCACTTACCAGAGAACTGAAAGCAAGTTATATTGAAACTTTTATTGAAACATCGGGGGCTTATAAACTGACGGGTGAGTGGGATTGGATATGCCTTTCGCCTAAAAAAACCATGTTGCCCTTGCAGGAGATTTATAATAAAGCCAACGAACTAAAGATAATTGTTTACAACAAGCATGATTTTATTTGGGCAGAGGAAGAAGCTAAGAAGGTAAACCCCGATTGTTACCTGTATTTGCAACCTGAGTGGAGTAAACGGAATGGGGTTGGCCCCTTGATTGTGGACTATGTAAAAGCCAACCCAAAGTGGATGATATCTTTGCAAACCCATAAATACATCAACATCCCTTAAAGTGATTAGCGCTAAGAACATCAATAAATTCTACGGTACTTTACAGGTGCTTAAAAATGTTTCTTTAGAGATAAATAAGGCAGAAGTAGTTGCTATTGTGGGCGCATCGGGTGCAGGCAAAACAACGCTGCTACAACTTTTAGGCACGCTTGATAAACCTTCTGATGGAAGCATCAGTATTAATAATACGGAGGTAGCTGCTTTATCCGATAAAAAGCTTTCGGCGTTTAGAAATAAGAACATTGGTTTTGTATTTCAGTTTCATCATTTGTTGCCCGAGTTTACCGCTGTAGAAAATGTTTGTCTGCCTGCTTTAATTGCAGGTATTACTAAAAAGGATGCTACACAAAAAGCTACCGAGCTGCTTAACCTGTTAGGTGTTATGTACCGTGCAGAACATAAACCCAACGAACTTTCGGGCGGAGAGCAACAACGGGTGGCAGTGGCAAGAGCATTAATAAACAACCCTGCCGTTATTTTAGCCGACGAACCTTCGGGGAATTTAGATACCAATAATGCACATGAGTTGCATAAACTCTTCTTTACTCTGCGCGAAAAATTGCAGCAAACCTTTGTTATTGTAACCCACAATAAAGATTTAGCCAACATGAGCGACCGCCAGTTGCTGATGCAGGATGGCATGTTGTAGTAATATTTTATATTTTTTTAATACAAATATTTAAAGAATTAACAAATGCTTAACTCTTAATTAATTATTTTCGCACCGAAACAGATGAACATATTAGAAAAAATTGACGAAAGCCTTTTTCTTATCTTAAATGGTAATCATCAAGCCATATTAGATTACCTGATGCTTTTGGCAAGTAATCTGTTATCCTTTATTCCGGTGTTTTTGGTATCTATATACATTGCTGTTAAATATTTCAGGAAACAAGACGATTATTACTATACTTTTATAAACATTGCTTTAATAATAGTGATTTTAGTTATGCAGTATTTTTTATGCCGGTATTTACTAAACGATATGTTTAAGGGCTTGTTAAGCAGAGAAAGGCCCTGTGTAAACCCCAATATTTCTGCATTTGTGCGTATGCTAAGAAACGATTGCAAAACAACCCCCCAATCCTACTTCTCGTATAAAACCTGTTTAATGTTTTGTTTAAGCTCATTTTTATTTTTTACTGTAAAAGAGGGTTTCAAAGGCTTTAAAGTTCTTTTAATTATTTGGTCGCTTTTGGTGGCTTACAGCAGAATTTATGTAGGTGACCATTACCCGCTTAATGTATTTATATCTGCCATTACAGGTATTGCCACAGGTTATTTAATTTACAGGCTATACTACTATATAAAATACAGTTTGCTGGTTATTTAGAGCCTATTAAAAACTTCTTTATTATTTAATCAAGGTAGAATGTTAAACTAATTTAACATCTCATTTAACACTTAACAATTGAGATTACATTTATATTTGATGCCCGTTTTATTTATTTGAAGGAGGAATAATGATGGCTTATGAGACAAGAATAGCCCAATACAACAAAAGAATAGTATCTTTTAAAGGACGCATAGAAAATTGTAATAAAAAAATGGAAAGTTGCCATAAAAAAATGGAAGCTCTTCATAAGCGAATAACATCTTATCAGGAAAAAATAACTGAAGAAAAAGAACTGATAGTTACCTATAAAAAAAGAATAGCTGATAATAAAAAGGTGGTAGAGTATTATAGGAAAATTATAGCATCTTATAATAAAAGAATAGAAAATAACAACAAATTAATAGCAACTTGCCAGAGAAGTATAGCTTCGATTAAAAAAAGATTGCTTGGATACGAAAATAGAATAGCCACCTACACAAAGAGTATAGAAATGTTTGCCGAAAAAACAGCTGCTACAAATGAAAAAAAGACGGCGTTTTATAGAAGTGAAAAATACAATAAGCTGGCTTTTTCCTCTACTATATAGCTGATTTTAAACCAACAAATTACTGGCTCGCTCTCAGTCTGGCTATTTCTGTTCTAATTATATTCAGGTTGGTGCTATCGCTTAGGTTATCGCAACCGTATCGCAAAAAATATTCCTCCATCAGGTCGGCAACATCTCTTCGGTAGGTATAGTTAGTGGGGTCAAAATCAAGTTTTGCTTTTGCCTCCATCAATTTGTTTTTTATGGGAGCGCACGTTAAATCCTGAACTTGTCTGTCACTTACCTCTATAGGAATAACAAACATACGCGGATGTCTTTTTAAATATTTTACCGGAAACTCTACATTTACTTCAGGCATTTTTTTATACACCGAAAGGTTTACGGAAGGGGGTACATACTTTTTGGTGGTTACTACAAGGGGTGCTTTATAATCTCTAAAACTGGTTTCAATAGTTTTGCCTGTAGCCGTGCGCAGCAATACTTTGTACTTATATATACGGGTATAAAAACCCGGAGAGCCCATATACATATTAGTTGGGTTTACCGATATAATTTTTCCGGTGCCTGTTTCGCCATATTTATTAATAAGCCTGTTGCCAAGCCTGCCCGATACGCCCATAAACAAAATAGCCATGCCCAGCGTAAACCCAACAAAAAACTCAATTAACCCTGCACCCAAGCCATATATTAAGAGAATAGGCGCTAACAAACCCGATGCCAGTATAATAAGTACACAGCCCAGCCATAAACCATTGTGGTTGAGGAAGGCAAGCAGGTAGGTAAGAAATTCCATTTTACGGGTTTACTACAAATTAGCAGTAAATATATAGCTTTTCTTTGCCTTTTGTAATCAGATGGGAAAAGCTATCTTCTGATATTAGGACGCTTGCGTCTCAACTTGGGATGCTAGCGTCTCAACTTAGGATGCTTGCGTCTCAACTTAGGACGCTTGCATCTCAACTTGGGATGCTTGCGTCTCAACTTAGGATGCTTGCGTCTCATCTTGGGATGCTTGCGTCTCAACTTAGGACGCTTGCGTCCTACTCTGATAAACTCTCGTCCCCCCTTGAAATATGCTCATTTAAACCTTAAAACCAGCTTTTTCACACAAATAGGGGAAGATTTTGTAGTTTAGATGCGCTTTCCAGTTAGTTATGTCGTTTTTTATTTTAATCTACGGTTTAGTATTTGCAATATGTTTAGGGATAACAATTCTATTCTATTGGATACCCCAAAAGTTGGGTTATAGAAAAACAGGAATAGTGCTATCGTGTATCGCCGGTCTTACTATAATTATAATAGCAGTTTTTGCAATATTTGAGGATGAATTATTCTCAAAAGGCAATGCAAGAGATTTACTTAAAGAACAAAATATAACACTATACGATGATTTCGAATTGCTAAAAAATAAGTCAATGTCAGGAATTGGAGATTATTACCACACTTTTACAATAAAAATTTCGAACAAGGATAAAAGCCATATAATTTCAGAGATTGAAAATTCAAACAATTTTAAAGGACCAAATGAATCTGTGCCAGATATAACTCAAATGGTAGATAGTTACACAGGTAAAGAGATAACACAAAATTTCGAAAACGATAAACAATATATAAGAAAATTATATAAGCCAAATGGTAAAGGGTATGCGCCAACTTATAGAATAATTACTATTGATAAAAATGAAGATAAACTTGTATTTGAAGATATTGACGAATAGAATTACCTACCTACATAAATTCTAACATATAAACTCTAAATTTGTGCTATGCCAACCTTAACCCAACCCAAAGTGAGCAAAGAAGTTTCTGTTGATGTATTAAAAAAGGCTTACGGTTATATGTTTACCGCCAAAGCCCTTACAGACCTTTACGAAGCCAATAAAGAAGTTACCGCCAAGTATGTGCATGCCACCAGCCGCGGGCACGAGGCCATACAAATAGCCCTGGGTTTGCAGTTATTGCCTCAGGATTTTGTTAGTCCCTATTACCGCGATGATAGTATTTTGCTGTCCATAGGTATGCAGCCTTACGAGTTGATGCTGCAATTGCTGGCAAAGCGCGATGACCCTTTTTCGGGTGGGAGAACGTATTACTCGCACCCAAGTTTGCGCAGAGATGATATGCCTAAGATACCGCACCAGAGCAGCGCAACAGGTATGCAGGCCATACCAAGTACGGGCATTGCTTTGGGTATGCAGTATTTAGAAATTACCAAACAACAAAAAGATTATAAAGGCGGGAACCCTATTACCGTATGCTCTTTGGGCGATGCCTGCATTACCGAAGGCGAAGTAGCCGAAGCGTTTCAGATGGCAGCCTTAAAGCAATTGCCTATTTTATATTTGGTGCAGGATAATGAGTGGGATATATCTGCCAATGCAAAAGAAATTAGAGCACAAGATGCCAGCGAGTATGCCAAAGGTTTTAAAGGACTGGAAACCCGCACTATTGACGGTACTGATTTTATTAAATGCTTTAATACGTTGCAAGAAGTTATTGAAATAATCAGAAAAGAGCGTCGTCCGTTTTTGGTGCATGCTAAAGTGCCTTTGTTAAATCACCATACATCAGGCGTACGCAAAGAGTGGTACCGCGATGATTTGGAAGAAGCGTTGAAGAAAGACCCTCTGCCTAAACTACGCAACCGTTTGTTGATAGAACGTGTTGAAGAGAAAGAATTAAAGAAGATAGAAGATGCGGCTACTGCGCTTGTAAAAGCTGATTATGAAAAGGCGTTGCAGGCAGAAGACCCTCGCCCCGAAGATTTATTTACCCACGATTTTGCACCCACACCCATAACCGAAGAAAAGGGAAACCGAGCACCTGCAGGCAAGCAGCCAACCGTGATGGTAGATGCCGCTTTGTTTGCCATACGCGAACTGATGGAAAAACACCCTGAGTGTTTATTATACGGACAAGATGTGGGTTACCGCCTGGGTGGTGTGTTTAGAGAAGCTGCCACGCTTGCACAAAAGTTTGGCAACCACCGTGTGTTTAATACTCCCATACAAGAGGCTTTTATTATAGGTTCTACGGTGGGTATGAGTGCAGTTGGCTTAAAACCCATTGTTGAGGTTCAGTTTGCCGATTATATATGGCCCGGCTTAAACCAGTTGTTTACCGAGGTGGCCCGTTCCTGTTATTTATCAAACGGCAAGTGGCCGGTTAGTTGCATTCTGCGTGTACCTATTGGCGCTTATGGCAGTGGTGGCCCTTACCACAGCAGTAGTGTAGAGAGTGTGGTGTGCAATATTAAAGGCATTAAAGTTTGTTACCCAAGTACCGGTGCCGATTTAAAAGGCTTGATGAAAGCCGCTTACTATGACCCAAACCCTGTGCTGATGTTAGAGCACAAAGGGTTATACTGGAGTAAAATAAAAGGCACAGAAGATGCCAAAACAATTGAGCCCGATGAGGATTATGTAATTCCGTTGGGGAAAGCACGCGTAGTGCAAGAGGCCCATCCCCAACCCTTCCCGAAGGGAAGGGAGCAGGCGGCGCAAGTCCTCCCCAAAGGGGAGGATTTAGGTGGGGCTACTCTTACCGTAATTACTTATGGTATGGGGGTGTATTGGGCTAAGAACGCCGCAAAGAAATTCCCTAATCAAATAGAGATTGTTGATTTAAGGACACTATCTCCCTTGGATGAAGCAACCATTTATGCTTCGGCAAAAAAGCACGGTAAAGTGCTGGTATTAACCGAAGAACCTAAGAGCAACAGTTTTGCACAAAGTGTAGCAGCCCGCATCAGCGAAAATTGTTTTGAAGCATTAGATGCACCTGTTAAAGTGGTTGGCGCAGAAAACCTGCCTGCTATACCGCTTAACTCTACCTTAGAGAAAACTATGTTACCTAACGCAGAGAAAGTGGAAGTGGCTATGGAGGCTTTATTGAAGTATTAAAAAAATCTCCCGCAGATAACGCAGATAACGCAGATTAGCGCGGATAAAATCTGCAAACATCAGCGCAATCAGCGGGAAAATAATAAAGATAATTAAAGATGAAAATAGGAATTGTTTGCTATCCAACCTTTGGCGGTAGCGGAGTTGTAGCTACGGAGTTAGGTAAAGCCTTGGCACAAAAAGGGCATCAGATACATTTTATAACGTACAGTCAGCCATTCAGGTTAAGTTACTTTACCGAGAATATCTTTTATCATGAAGTAAACGTAAGTGATTACCCTTTGTTTGAGTACCAGCCCTATGAATCTGCTTTGGCAAGTAAAATTGTAGATGTTGCTCAGCATGAGGCATTAGATTTGCTGCATGTGCATTATGCCATTCCGCATGCATCGGCGGCTTTGATGGCTAAGAATATACTGGCAACCAAAAACATACATATACCTTTCATTACTACCCTTCACGGAACAGATATAACACTTGTAGGGCGCGACCCTGCTTTTCTTCCCGTAATTAAATACTCTTTAGAAAATAGCGATGCGGTTACAGCTGTGTCTGAAAGTTTAAAACAAGACACGCTTTCTATTTTTAATCTGCATAAAGAGATTGAAGTGATTCCCAACTTTATTGATTTAAGAGAATACAATGTAAACTTTGATAAATGCAGCAGACACCGCTATGCCACAAACAGAGAAAAGATAATGATACACATATCGAACTTCCGTAAGGTTAAGCGTGTGGATGATGTATTGCGTGTGTTTGATAAAGTGCGTAAACAAATACCTACTAAATTAATCTTGGTTGGCGATGGACCTGAACGTGCCGTGATAGATAAACTTTGCAGAGAGTTAGATACTTGTGGAGATATTATTTCGGTTGGTAAAATTGCCGACCCAAAAGATGTGTTGTCTATTGCGGATTTATTTATTCTTCCTTCTGAAACAGAAAGCTTTGGTTTAGCTGCCTTAGAAGCCATGGCTATGAAGATACCTGTGATATCAACTAACACAGGTGGCTTACCTGAGCTTAATATTAATGGAGTAACCGGTTATATGAGCAATGTAGGCGATGTAGATGATATGGCAAAGAATGCTTTACATATCTTATCGGATGAAACTACACTTACTAAATTCAGAACTGCTGCCTACAAACGCGCCCAGGATTTTGACATCAGTAAGATTCTAAAAGACTATGAAACTCTTTATGATATAGTGGTTAAAAGAAACAAAGCTTTAGTTTAAATAACTAAAGCTTTATTCTAAAGTTCTTCAATTAGGATTTGATACGACTAAGGTTGTTTATCACATCCTCAACCTGCTCTACACCTATACGTTTAGCCTTAATTACTTTGTTTTTATCCAACAAGTAAATTACAGGAGTACTGTATATATCAAACTTAACCTTTAAGTCTATTAAGTGTACGCCATTATATACGTTTACCCAATTTAATTTATGGTCACGAATAAACTTCTTCCACTTGTCAACTTCAAAGTGAGTATATACACTGTATACTTCAACGCTTTTACCGTCAGCTTTCATTTTGTCGTAAACTTCTTTTAGTTTAGGAATATCTTTCTGGCAATGCCCGCAATCTACATCCCAAAATATAACTACTGTATAATCTGCTTTAATGTTATATAATGGCACAAACAGTTTTTGCAACGCCGTATAATTATCCGTAAAAACGGTAGTCAATCTTTCGCTGCTGGTTATGGTATCCATACCCAGTTTCTTAATGGTTTTAGCACCTGTGGTATCAATCATGTTCATTTCAGGAGCTTTACTACCTAATAAAAGAGGCTCTAATATGTCCCCACGCTCAAGCATTTTTTTAGTTTGCTTCTCGTCCATCCAATAAGCTTTGCCGGTACGATAATACTCATTTATCATGTGTACAAATACAGCATCATGTCCCATTATTTTAGATGATTCGCTGGTATAAGTCATATAGTAAACAATAAATTTAAACATCTCTTTATTATCGCCTGTTTGTTTCACTAACCAATCAGCATACTTAATAAGACTATCCGGCGCTTGCACTAAAGTCTTTTCAAAATAAGTCTTTAGTTTATTAGAGAAAAGTTTGTTGGTGTGAACGGTCCCTTCATCGTTAAGAGGAATACCATCCCAATAATGCTTTACATAATAGTTATATTCCCATAAAGAATCCTTACGACCGTTAGATGCTTTTGGGGCAGGGGGAACTTCGATATCTGTTTGTAAATGAATAATAGTGCTTAAATAGCTGTTAGGATTAGCAGCTAAATAATCTTTTTGATACTTCTTAATTTCATCAAAATGCTTGGTCTTATTTTCTCTGATTAACTTGGTAGAATCAGGATCTTTTTTCTTTTTTGTTTCCTGTTCAAAGTCATAAGCTTCTTTGTAATGGGTTGACATAAAGATTACAAATTTCCTAAAGTCCTCGTTAACCGTGGGACCTGTGATTTTCATATTCTTATATATATCAGCCGTATCAGTAGTAATAGTAAGTTTTTGTTCGGTTATAGGTAAATCAAAATAAAGAGCATTTCTTTTGGCTCCAACAATAGCGTATAATCCTTTTTCTAATGGTTTATTACCTTTAAAAGTCATTACACCACCTTTTTTTACCACCGCGGTATCTACGTAGTACTGCCCTTCCCATCTATAAATGGTTAGGTAACAGGCAGAATCTTTAATCCCCTTAATAGTTAACTTTATTTCGTGTCCTTGTGGTTTGGTTTGTGCCGTTGCTGCGGCTACTGTTGCTATTAAAATAATTGCTGATACTATTTTTTTCATAAATCTTAATTTTTTAATTGCTGTTCCTTATCAAAAATCGAACCAATTTTTAAAAAGCCTCTAAAGATACATATTTTTTATTTTTTTAAGTCGGCAATCATCTTTTTAAGATTCCCACCGTACTTTTTGTTAAAAACCTCGTTTAATGAGTCGGAGAGACCATCATACCTGTGTGCGTCTATAAAAAACGAGTTTTTAACAAATAGAATTTGCTTGTTATACTCCTTATAGCGTTTAGGGTAGTGAAGTTTTACATCAAAGCTTTCCCTGTAGATACTTGCTAAGGTTTTTTCTTTTTCTGCTAAACGAAGGTTATCCTCTTTACCTGCATTTTGGGCATACACCTTCTTCAACCTTTCATAGCCTTTAAAGATAAATGTATTGTAGATAGAATCATCCTGAGTGCTTTTTAAAAACTTGTTTAGCTCGACTGTATCGTTTTTCAGGAACCTAAGAGTGGCTTTGCGGGCAATAAAGTTGGCTAAGTTTTCATTTACATCAACGCTGCTTGGGGCATAATAGGTAGCATGAAACAATTCGTGGAAGAACAAATTTGCCATACGTGCTTTAGATTTGCTTAGCATAGATGATAACACCGGGTCGGGCAGCCAGCCTAAGGTACTCCAAGCACTCACCTCAGATATATCGGCATCGTAGCCCTGCATGTACAGTTTAAAACGCTCTTTTTCGGCTGTACTTTTATTAAAAAACCCCTTATAAGATACACTCCCCACTATAGGGAAACTCCACTCATAAGCCTCAAATGCATAAGGTTTGCAGGCTGTGACTATCCATAATATGGGTTGGTTATGCTGGTTAAAGTAAGTTGTAAAGTTATTGGTGTGCTTATAACCCAAACTATCTACCGAGTATTTTTTTATTTCTTCAATCCACCCAATTTTTTGCCTGTCTTCTTTACTTAGTTTATCACTCTTTAAAATGTCTTCAATCTTCTCGGTGTTTAATAAAATGTTTATTTGTCCGTATGAAATCTTTACTAAGTATAAGCCCAGCTCGGCATACATTAATAACCACATAAAGCAAGCTATGGTAATTGCACTTAATAATAACCGCAGGATGGAGCGTACTTTCATCTAATTACTTATTTTTACCAACGTGTTTTTTATTTTCTCTAAGATACTGGCTTTTTTAATTACACCCTTAATTTGGGTTTTTACCTTATTTATTATTGCTTTTTTTGCCAAAGATAGACTTCGTAAAAAGAAATTGATCATTTGGGCCGTTTGTCTTTTATATATTTTCTCTAATTCTTTTATAGTTGATGAATGTATGCGCCTATGGGAGGTTACCACCCCCGATTTAAAACCTACCCAAAAGTATAAATATGCTGTTGTGTTGGGAGGAATGATTTGGTATGATGCACGACAAGATAAACCCCAGTTTTTGCGTAATGCCGACAGGCTTTTTCAAACGTTGCCTTTGTTGGGCTGCAAACAAATACAAAAAATTATAATTACCGGAGGTTCGGGTAGTATCAGTCATCCCGAAGAAAAAGAAGCTGCTATTTTAAAGAAGTATTTACTAAAGTGCGGTTATGCAGACTCGAGTATTATTATCGAAAACGAATCGAAGAATACCCGCGAGAATGCCCTGTTTACCAAACACCTGATGGATAGTTTGCATATACAGGATTCTGTTTTGTTTGTTACCTCGGCTTTTCATTTAAGGCGCGCAAAGGGTTGCTTTAACAAAGCGGGCATAAACAAAATTGTACTTTATCCTACCGACAGGTATAGCGGGCCACGCAAGTATGAACTCGATTTTTTGTTTGTACCCGACTCTGGTGCTTTGAACACAAGCACCCTATTAATACACGAAATGCTTGGCTGGCTTATTTATAAGATAAAGGGGTATTGTTAAGGTTCTATAATAATAACATTACCGCACTTAAAATGTTTTTGCGGACATTCCTTGTATCCATGCAAGCCACATGGTCTACAGGGTGGTGCAGGAGTGGCTTCTACCACCTTAGAATTATCAGATAGCGGATAAAACCCAAACTCTTTTACTGTGCTGCAAAAATAAGCGGTAACCGGTGCATTTACCGATGATGCCAAATGCAAAGGCGCAGAATCGTTTACATAATTCATCGCTGCTTTTGCCATTAGCGCACAGGAGTCTAATAAAGATAGTTTACCACACAATACTTGTATGTTTTTATGCGTAGATGCGCTTTTAATTTCATTACACAACGTTTCATCTCCTTTAGCTCCAAGCAGGTAAATAGTTGTGTTGGGGTTTGTCTTGTTGCAAAGCTCAACCCATTTGTGTTTGGGCAATTGCTTGGTAAACCAAACCGATGCAGGTGCCATGCAAACAAAAAACTGTTGTGTGTATGGGGCTACATTGGCTATATTGGTAGTAGAAGGGTATAACTTTGGTTTAGAGAAATCAGCAGCTATATATTTCTTTAACAGGAGATGGTTTCTTTGCACCTCGTGCGAGCCATCTCCTATAGTATGCTTAACCCCGTAGCTAAATAAAAACGAGAAAGGATTTTTATTAAACCCGCAGGTAACTTTTGCTTTAGATAAAACTGTAATAAGCCCCGAGCTGGCAAAACGGTGCAGGTTTATCAGCCAGTCAAACTTCTCCTTTCGTATTCCGGAAATGATTTTAAAGAGGTTCTTTATCTTATTCTCTTTCTTATTCCAAACCCATACTTTTTTTAAATAAGGGTGCTGTTCATATAAAGATTCGTTTCCTTTTCTTACCAATATATGCAGCTCTGCATCAGGGAATTGTTTATGGATAGATTCCAACGCAGCACTTGCCAATATAGCATCGCCAATAAAAGCAGTTTGTATAACCAGTATTTTAGTAAACGAGTTCAATTAATAAACAGATTGTCTATTAAGCGTATTTTACCCGAGAATATTGCTGAGAGGCAAATTACTTTTTTACCGGGTTTAATTTCAGTAACGGGTTGCAGGGTATCTGCATCGCAAAACTCAATATAGTCGGCTTTCAATAAAGGGTTAGAATTAACTACGTGTAATAATCTGTCTTTTATATCCTCCAAGGGTAAATGAGTACTCAGGGCTTTTGCTTCCTGCATTATTTGCGGAACAAGAGAGGCTGCTTTTCTTTCTTCCACGCTTAATAAGGTATTACGGCTACTCATAGCTAAGCCGTCTGCTTCTCTTAATATAGGGCAAGCAACAATTTCTACTTTTAACTGTAGTTGTTCAACCATTTTCTTAATCACCAATACCTGCTGGTAATCTTTTAACCCGAAAAAGGCCTTATAAGGCTTTACAATATCAAACAACCTGCTAACTACTTGCGCCACTCCATTAAAGTGCCCCGGGCGGTATGCCCCGTCTAATACTTTATCTATAACCCCAAAGTCAAACACACGGGTATCGGCTTTAGGGTATATTTCTTCTACTGAAGGCATAAAAACAACATCGCAACCAGCTTCTTCCAGCATTTTAATATCAGCTTCGGGCGTACGCGGGTAACGGGCTAAATCGCTTTTATCATTAAACTGATTAGGGTTCACAAAAATGCTGCAAATGGTAATATCGCAAGCCTTTTTACTCTCTTTTAGCAGAGAAATATGACCATTATGTAAAGCTCCCATAGTAGGAACAAAACCTATTAGCTTCTTTCTAAATGTTAAATTTGTTTCAGAAGCCCTTATTTCCTGTATGGTTTTGCAAATAATCATAACAAAAGGCAACAAATCTATACTTTGGCTTTGATAATTCAATTATTTTTTCTTAATTTTGTATTATATCTCATAATTTAAAATCATTTATGAAGAAAAAATCTAAAGTTCTTTTCGTATCACAAGAAATTTTCCCCTACGTAGAGGAAACTCCTATCAGCAAAACTTCACGTCATTTACCCCAAGCCATCCAAGAGAAGGGTAAAGAAATACGTGTGTTTATGCCAAGATATGGTAACATTAATGAGCGCAGACATTCACTGCACGAAGTAATTCGTTTAAGTGGTATGAACCTCATTATTAGCGACAGCGACCACCCGCTTATTATAAAGGTGGCATCTATACAGTCTGCACGTATGCAGGTTTACTTTATAGATAATGATGATTTCTTTAGTAGAAAACATGCTCTAAAAGACGAGAAAGGCAAAATGTTTGACGATAACGACGAACGTGCCATCTTTTTTGTTCGCGGCGTAGTAGAAACTATTAAAAAGCTTGGCTGGCAGCCTGATATTATTCACTGTCAGGGTTGGTTCACAGGTTTCATGCCTTTGTTTATTAAAAAGGCGTTTAACGATAACCCCATGTTTACCGATACCAAAGTTGTGTTTTCATTAAGCGAGCATGATGAGTTTAAAGGATCTCTTGATAAAGAAGTTTCTTCTAAACTAGTATTTGATGGTATTACAGCTAAAGATGTAAAACAGGTTAACGACCCTACTTATATCAATCTTTCTAAATTGGCTATTGATCATTCTGATGGAATAATTTTAGGCAGCGAGAATGTAAATGCTGAATTAGTAAAATACGCTAAGAAATCAGGTAAATTAGTACTTCCTTATAAATCAGAAACAGAATATATACAAGCTTATAACGAGTTTTATGATTCTGTTATGGAAAATGTAGAAGAGCTTATTGAGGACTAATCTTTCTACGAGATTAGCCTTATATGTCTCTTAACTATTTTTCAGGAAAAGTTGTTTGGATAACAGGAGCCTCTTCAGGAATTGGAGAAGCTTTGTTTTTAGAGCTTGCCAAACAAGGAGCAAACATTGTTTTGTCTGCACGTAATAAAGAAAAATTGCAACAATTAGTTAAGCAAGCCAACCTAGTAGAAGCAAACTATTTAATTATTCCATTTGATTTAGCAGACACTTCTAAAGCAGAAGATTATGTAAAACAAATCATTCAAAAATTTAATCGTATAGATTTCTTGATTAATAACGGAGGCACCAGTCAGCGTGGAGAAGCTATTGCTACAAGTCAAAGCGTAGAAAGGAACTTATTTGAAATAAATTACTTTGCGCAAGTGGCTTTGGCAAAAGCTGTTTTACCTTTTATGATAAAACAACAAAGTGGACATATCACGGTTGTTAGCAGTATTGCGGGTAAGTTTGGCTTTTATTTACGTTCCTCTTATTCGGCCGCTAAACATGCTCTTCATGGTTACTTTGAATCGTTACGATTGGAAGTAGAGAAGAATAATGTAAAAGTATTATTGGTTTGCCCCGGAAAGATAAAGACCAACATATCAAACAATGCTATACTGGCTGATGGAAGTAAACATGCTAAAATGGATGAAAGCCATGTAAATGCTATGACAGCAGAGGAATGTGCAAAAAAGATATTAAGTGCAATAGAAAGTAATAAACAAGAGATATTAATTGGCAGGAAGGAAGTTCTTACTGTTTATATTAAGAGATTTTTTCCTTCTTTGCTTTATAAAATCCTGAGAAAACAATCTCCTTATTAGAAACTGTGTTCGTTCATTTTACGCCACAGTAAATCTTTTAATTCTACTAAGTTTTTCTCGGTATGAGAAGAGAAGAACATAAACTCAATCTGATTTTTTCCTTTTAAACGTTTTTTAATATTAGCACTAATTTCATTTTCGAGTTCTTCGTCTAGCAAATCTGCTTTGGATATAGCTAAAACTCTTCGTTTATCAAGTAGTTCAGGATTGTACAATTTTAATTCGTTTAAGAGAATTTTATATTCATCCACAATATCATTCGCATCGGCAGGTACTAAAAATAACAAAGCGGAGTTTCTTTCAATATGCCTTAAGAAACGTAAACCAAGTCCCTTACCTTCACTTGCCCCTTCAATAATACCGGGGATATCAGCCATAACGAATGATTTATAATCTCTGTATTTTACAATGCCTAAGTTAGGTACCAATGTAGTAAAAGGGTAATTAGCAATTTCTGGTTTTGCAGCAGAAAGAACAGATAACAAAGTTGATTTACCTGCATTAGGGAAGCCTACCAAGCCCACGTCGGCAAGTACTTTTAACTCTAATACTTTCCATTCATCTTTACCATCTTCACCGGATTGTGCAAAATGAGGTGTTTGTTGTGTTGGGCCTTTAAAATGATGATTACCTTGCCCGCCTCTGCCGCCACGTACTAATATAATTTCTTGTCCGTCTTCAGTAATCTCACATTCTAATTTACCTGTTTCTACATCACGAGCAATAGTTCCTAAAGGTACTTCCAGTATTTCATCTTTACCTTGTTTACCACTTCGCAAGGCACTCCCTCCGTTTTGTCCTTCAGATGCAATAATATGTTTACGGTATTTTAAGTGAAGTAGTGTCCATAGTTGTTTATTGCCACGTAATATAATATGCCCACCACGACCACCATCACCACCATCAGGGCCACCTTTGGCTGTAAATACATCCCTGTGAAAATGAATAGAGCCAGCACCACCTTTGCCGCTTCGGCAGCATACTTTTACGTAATCAATAAAGTTCTTGTCCAACGGGGATAGGGAGTTTTATCTTCTTTTCTTAGAAGTTTTTTTTGTTGATCTCTTAACTACTACTTTCTTTTTTGTAGCAGATTTCTTTACAAGCTTCTTAGCTGCCACTTTCTTTTTAGCGGGCTTAGTTTTTGTTTTTTTGGCAACCACTTTTTTAGCTGCTTTCTTGGTTGCGGCTTTCTTCACTACTGCTTTCTTTGTATGTTTAACAGCAACTTTCTTTTTCACCACAACTTTCTTAGCAGGTACTGTGTGATGAGGTTTTTCTTTAATTGCTCTTAAATGTTTGGCAGGTTCGTCTGCCATGCTTACATCAGCAACAGTTACTGTGCCATCATGATAAGGTTTTTTAACCTGTGTTTTATTATCAATGGTAGCACATAATAATTCAAATATGTTTTCTACCGTTCCCATACCGTAAACCGAATGGAATTTGTTTTGAGCAGAGTAATACTTCTTTAACGGAGCTGTTTGGTTGTTGTAATTAAATATTCTGCGACGTATTACGTTCTCATCTCTGTCATCGGGTCTGCCGGAATCTTTTCCTCTAAGAAGCAGGCGGTGTAGTAACTCAACATCATTTACCTCTAAAGCAATCATCATACTGATGGGTGCTTTTCTTTTTTCTAATAATTCATCCAGGGCTTGTGCCTGTGCTTGTGTACGTGGAAAGCCATCAAAAATAAAACCTTTAGCTTGCGGGTTGGCATTCAGCTTCGCATCAATCATGGCAATTACAATTTCATCGCTAACCAGCTCACCTTTATCCATAACCGATTTTGCCTGCATGCCAAGTGTGGTTACACGATTGATTTCATCGCGCAATAAATCTCCGGTAGAGAGATGAATTAAATGATACGCATCGCATAGTTTCTTTGATTGCGTTCCTTTGCCTGCACCCGGAGGTCCGAATAAAACAATATTAAGCATGTTGATGAGTTTTTATTATTCTTGTAAATCTACTGCAATTTAAAAAATATATCCTTAAGCCAATACATAAATATCTTTCAGGTTTCTTCCCAAACCATTATAATCTAAACCATAACCCACAACAAAATCGTTAGGTATTTCCATACAAACATAATCAACGGGGATAGTTTTTTTGTAAGCCATTGGCTTAAACAACAGGGTAGCTGTTTTTATTTGTTTGGCTTTTTTATGTTTTAGCAAATTGTGCAATTTTGCTAAGGTGGTGCCTGTATCCACTATGTCTTCTATAATAACAATGGTACGGTTTTCTACATTTTCGGTAAGACCAATTATTTCGTTTACTGTGCCTGTGCTTCCTGTACCATGATAGGAAGCCAATTTTACAAAGCTTATCTCGCAGGGAAACTTTAGCATCTTAACCAAATCAGCTGCAAAAATAAAAGAGCCGTTAAGCACTACCAAAAAAAGCGGGAAAGAGTCTTTTAAATCGGCACTAAGGTTACCTGCTACCTGAGAAACTCTTTCGTGTATGGCTTCTGCAGATATGTAGGGTTTAAATTGCTTATCATGTAGGGTAACTAAACTCATAGAGAGTGCAAAAATAGTAAAATTAACGATGTAGTATTCTGCTTAGACGCTTAGAAGAACTAAACTTAAGAGGTTGGCACAGAACTTAGCAATTGCTTTTGAAGCTCTTCCAAACCCAAGGAAGCCACCTTTTTAATGTGTTTTACGTTTTGCAGAACGGTATCATCAAAACTACCCGGGTCAACTAAATACTTAACTGCATCAGCAGTGGCATAATTTATCAAGCCTGCTGCGGGATAAACCAATAAAGATGTACCTACCGTAATTACAATATCAGCCTGAGCCATCAGATTAATAGCATTATCCATTTCGGGTACCATCTCGCCAAACCAAACAATATGCGGTCTTAACTGAGAACCCTTTTCGCAGAGCTCGCCTAATTTTATTTCATGCTTTTTAATGGGGTAAATAAGCTCTTCGTCTAACGAAGAACGCATCTTACGTATCTCTCCATGCAGGTGCAATACTTTTTTAGAGCCCGCACGCTCATGCAAATCATCTACATTTTGGGTAATGATTTGTACATCAAAATGCTTTTGCAGTTCAGCCAAAATTAAATGCCCCTTATTGGGTTTGGTATTAACAACCTGTTTTAAACGCTCGTTATAAAACTTAAGCACAAGGGGTTTATTTCTTTGCCAGGCTTCGGGTGTGGCTACATCTTCTATACGGTATTCTTCCCACAAGCCATTGCTATCTCTAAAGGTTTTCAATCCGCTTTCGGCACTCATGCCTGCACCGCTAAAGACTACTATTTTCTTTTGTTTTGACAAGACGAACAAAGTTAGCAGTTTTAATTTATACCCGAAGTTTTTATGGCTAACCTTTACAACTATTGCGTGTTACATGCAACCGCCCATGTTATATTTACATTAGCCGAGGTCGGATTTACATTGGCCGAGGTCAGATTTACATTGTCCAATGTCATGCTTTCAAAGCACGACGTCGGACAATTACATCACGACCTCGGGCAATCACTTCATGACCTCGGGCAATTACATCACGGCCTCGAGCAATCACTTCACGACCTTGGATAATCACTTCACGACCTCGGGCAATGACTTCACGACCTTGGGCAATCACTTCGCGACCTCGGGCAATCACATCAGGACGTCGGACAATCACTTCATGACCTCGGA
>CAJCJB010000046.1 GCA_903970545.1 Candidatus Saccharimonadota bacterium
CATCACAGGCTCCCCCACTGTTTAATAATAATAATAATATAACTTTTAGATTATAAACTTGTGCTGTATCTAATAATTGCTGGTAATAAGGAGCTAAAAAAGCAAGCGAAGTGCAGGGTACATTAACGGCATAGCCATAATTTCCAGGTGGAGGGCTGTTACCTGTACCTATAGCAATATTAACTACATTTGAAGTACAACTGGGCGCACCACCACCTCCAACCGTAAGTCTTATGGTGTTGCAACCCAAACTATCCCGTATAAATTTTAAATCGCTTGATATATCATTTAAGAACTGGGTTTGACTTTGACTGGGGTAATCGGAATTTTGATAGTAGCCATGAGCCCGTCTTAATTGTAATTGAGTAAGGTCTGGATTAGCAGCATCTGTAGTAAATAAATCCACATTGTAATTAACCCCTTTCACATAAAAAGGTTTCCCTGTAGAGTCATAAAACTGATTATTTTTGAGTGTTACATACTGCGGGTACAACAGTAGGCAACACAAATTAAACAGTAGTGTAAAAAATATTTTTTTCATAACAAGATTGTATGTTTATTTTTTACCGTTTATCTTTTCATTCAGCGATTGGTTCTGCTTTTTCAATGCTTCAATATCTTTTTGCTGTTGCACTAAGTATAAAGTAAGCTCTTCTATTTTTTGTAAGAGTATGGCATCCGTTTCCCCTACGTTGTTTCCTTTTTCCTGTATTTCTTTTTCGCTTGGTACATCAGGTAAATGATGGTTTTGCTTATAGTATTTTTCTACTTCCGTCAGACTCATTAATTTATAGTTGTTATCAAAAACAAAGTCGCTCCATGCGTTGGAGGTAACATAAAATGCCTGAGAAACAATATCGCCTTTTACCGTTAGTAAAGCAGATTGATGATTGCTATTTGTAGATGGTGTACCTAAAATAAGTTGTCCGTATTGGTTTAATTTCATCAGCATAGTAGCACCTGCCGAGTTTGTTGCATTATTATAGGTATTAGGTTGTGTACCAACTAAAAACTTAAATTCCGCTATTCCGTCTGTTGTGCCTGCGCCCTGATTATTATTAATATAAAAATTAAAATCTCCCGCAGGGTCGTTATCAACTGTAATACCTCTACGTGAAGGTACTTGGTCAGAACCTAATATTTCTATAGAAGTCAACCCATTAGCGGTTTGATTGATTGCTCCTGTACTATAATTTGCCAAAGAAACATCTCCGTTTACCGTAAACATTTTATAAGGTGCTATAGTTCCAATGCCTACATTTCCTGTAGTACCATTTATTCGCATTCTTTCTGTAGCACTTCCCCCACCTGTACCTGCTATAAAGGGTAAATCGGAACCATCAGTAGTCCCTAAAGCTGCTCCGGCACTAACATTTCCTCCCAATACCCATGATGCCCCGGCTGCACCACCTGCATCAGTAACAATTGTTCCGTACTGATTAACATATAGACTTCTATTTACGGTAGCTCCTGACAAAGCCAAAGCGTTACTTGTAATATTTCCTGCATTATCAACACTAAACATGCTTGCATTACTTGTTGTGTTTTGTACATTTATTGCTGTTGTCGCTGCTGAACTTAAAATATTTAAAGCAAAAGCATTATTTGCGGAGGGAGTTGTTCCGCCAATTTGTAAATTATTCCCTGTGTAAACGGAACCACCTGCACCTGTACAAATAGCAACACTTTTCCCACAAATAGAATTTATAAATAACATATCGGTACTTGTACCACTTCCTAAATCTATATAAGCACCATTGTTACTAAAATAGCAGTCAAGATATTTGGCAGTTGCACCACCAGAATAACTTACATTAGGATTCAACCCATTCCATAATGTAATATTATTAGAAAAAACATTATTAGTTGTATTTGTAGGAAGACCGGTACAAAATCTTGATGTTGGTAATCTATTGTATTCTGAGGCTTGAGAGCTGTTTCCAAAAAGTAATACATTTTGATTATTAGAAGAAGTGTCTTTTTTATAAGAAATTCCTGTTGACCCTTGACCAAAATTAAGTCTTTGTCCTACTCCCATACTATCAAAAGTCGCACCACCCGTTACTGATAGTGTTGCAACAGTAACGGTATTAGTAAACACAGCAGGTGTAGAAACATTTAAGTTGCCGTTAGTTGAGTTTAAACCGCCTGCTGTAAGTGTTCCAGTTACGATAGCATTTCCAACCACATCTAAAGCAGCTTGTGGGGTATTAGTTCCAGTACCGATACCAACATTTCCATTGTAATAAATTGGCGCATGAAACGTATCAGCCGTTTGTTGCCATAATTCCACACCAACCGAGAACATATCATTACTTATACAACCTGCCGAGCTTGTTCCCGTTAAAGTATAGTTGGTGGTGATTTGAGGGTTTGCCGTTACGGTTGAACCGCTTGTTGAACTAAGGTTAGTTGCCGGAGACCATGAATAAGTTGTTGCACCGTTTGCGGTAATGGTTGCTCCCTGACCGCCTAATACAATCGGCGTGCTTGGGTTAATGCTAAGGTTTGGCAATGGGTTTACAATCAGATTAATGGTTTGAGTTCCCACACAACCGTTAGCGTTTGTTCCGCTGGCAGAGTATAAAGTTGTACTGCTTGGATTAGCTGTTACATTTGCTCCTGTTGTAGAACTTAATCCTGTATTTGGAGACCAAGTATAAGTAGTAGCTCCTGTTACTGCTAAATTAGAGCTGAACCCTACACAAATGGCAGTTGGTGTGGCAGTAATATTTAAAGTAGGCAATGGATTTACGTTAACGGTTACGGTAGTAGTTCCCACACACCCGTTTGCGTTTGTTCCGCTTATACTGTATGTAATAGTAGAAGTAGGGTTAGCAGTTACCGTTGAACCTGTTGTTGCACTTAATCCTGTATTTGGAGACCAAGTATAGGTACTTGCTCCACTCGCTGTTAAATTGGTGCTTGTTCCCGTACAGATAGTTGCCGAACTTGGACTAATGCTAAGATTTGGTAAACCATTTACTGTTACAGAAAAAGAATTGGTATTTACACATCCGTTTGCATTTGTTCCTGTTAAGGTATAGTTAGTAGCTACTGTCGGACTGGCTGTTACGGTTGCTCCAGTAGTTCCACTTAACCCTGTACTTGGAGACCATGTATAAGTATTTGCTCCGCTTGCTGTTAATGTGGTACTGCTTCCGTTACAAACCGCAGGTGAACTTGGGCTTAATGTTAATGTAGGCAATGCGTTTACCGTTACCGAAAGTGTTTGTGTTCCTGCACATCCGTTACTTCCTGTGGCAGAAATTGAATAAGTAGTTGTTACAGTCGGGTTAGCTGACACTGTAGCCCCACTTGTGGTATTTAATCCTGTACTTGGAGACCAAGTATAAGTGCTTGCTCCACTTGCCGTTAGGGTAGTGGTGCTACCTATACAAATAGCAGGTGAAGAAGGTGAGAAAGTTAAACTTGGAACAGGATTTACATTTACTACAACGGTTTTAGTATTGGTACAACCGTTTGAGCCTGTTCCTGTTACCGTATAAGTGGTTGTTGAACTTGGGTTAGCGGTTACACTTGCCCCTGTTGAAGCACTTAACCCTGTGGTCGGAGACCAAGTATAAGAGCTTGCCCCGCTTGCTGTTAATGTGGTACTGCTTCCTGCACAAATAGTTGCCGATGTCGGGCTAATGCTGATAGTAGGTAATGAATTTACAGTAACAGTAACCGTTTGTGTTTGAATACAGGAACTGGCATCTGTACCTGACACGTTATAGGTTGTTGTTACGGTAGGATTGGCTGTTACAGAGGCTCCACTGGTTCCGCTTAATCCTGTACTTGGAGACCAAGTATAGGTACTTTCCCCGCTTGCTGTTAAAGAAGTGCTGTTTCCGTTACAGATAGTAGCTGAACTTGGGCTTACGGTCATGGAAGCAGCACAAGTCATGGTAAGTTGGATATTGGTTAAATAGCTGTAATAACCACAGTTTACGCAGGAGCTTGGAAAACTGGCATCGTTATAGTCTGTTTTCATACGCTTAGTAGAATACCCAGTTGTTACATCAAAGAACTGGTAGCTGTTGGTATAAGTTCCCGCTTCATTTTCAGTAAGTACCTCTAAATTGTTTAAACCGTCATAAGTAAAAGGGGTAGTTAAGGTAATAACCTGCCATCCGCTATTTCCGCTAAAGTTATAGCTGATAGTTCCGTTAAATACGGTGGTAAACCCTGTTTCGCCGGGGTAAGTATCTACGCTAAAAGAACTGGCGGAAGTTTCACGCATCAATATTTTTTGACTACCCATTGAGAAAGTTGTTCCTTCATATACATAGAAGGCTATTTGGGTAATCTTCCCTGCCTGACCGATGTCGGTAGTTAAATAGATGTTATCAGCCCATGAATAGTTGTAGTAATTATAAAAAGGAGAAACCGCATAAACATAATTGGTATTCATGTTACCAATCGTTACTGTATTACTCTGTGATTTAACAGAAATGTTTAAAAGCAACAGAAAACATGCTGTTAAAATGGCTTTAGTAGTTGTAGTTATTTTTTTCATAAACTTGTTTTTGATGTTTGTTAATTATAGTATGTTGAGATTAATTTTTTATTGCATAAGTGGAACTCTGGTATATTGGCAGGCAGGGGGTAAAGCTGCATAAGTGGCGGCTTTTGCTTGGGCTTGTACATTATCGTAACCTGCGTTAGCTAACAAACGGCATAGCTGTGATTTTTTAATGGTTGAGTGAACATAAGTTACAGTAATTACTTGTGCTGTTGAATCCCAGCTTGCACTTATTACGCCCGCATTACTTGTAAGGGTACTCTCGATTGTGGATTTACAAGCTCCAGTCCCGCTCACTCCAAAACTCTTGGTTACGGTATCGCCGCCTGCTACTGATAATCTGTTTTTGATAATCTCCGGTTTATTCCCTGCTTGGAGAATAGAAATAAAAAAAACCGCTAAAAGGGCGGTTATACATAAGATTTTATTCATACTTGATATTGAGTTTTTAATTTTACAATTACTTAATTCAGATGCAATATGTTAATTTATTTTAACATAAAGCATATCCTTAATATTAAATTTACGTTAAGTTTGTATGTAAAATACAGCGTAAATAATTTTTGTGATTATAAAATGATACTTTTATTGCGCTTAAATAGTTGATTTTAAAAGAATAAAACGATACGCCGTTTACGCCGTAAAATAATTTATTATGATTGAACCTACTGATATTATATACGCACAAAAATTGCGTGGTCTGCGTTTAGGAAGAAATTTAAAGCAAACTGTTCTTTGCACGAAGATTGGTATAAGCAGCCAACAGGAATATAGCAAGCTCGAAAACGGTAAAATGCACTTTACCGATGAGATACTTGAAAAAATAAGTCAGGCATTTGAAATGACGGTTGAAGAATTTATGATGCCGCAAGGGAACGCCAATATTTCAAATAGCCCGAATGCAAATAATAATTCTCCTCATGGTTCGGTAAATCATATTTCTTTAATAGAAACCGTTTTAAAATCAAAAGACGAAACAATCATTATGCAAAAACAGCATATTCAGCTACTTGAAAAAATTCTAAAAGAAAAAGGATATTATTCCTGATTAAATAAAAGATTACTACTTGCGAAGTAGGTATAGATACTTATTTTTCGTTTACACTACTAAGTATAGAAATATTATCTTATGCTTGTAATGCTTGTCATTGCTGCAATGTTTTAAATTTCTTTTAAATTGTCTTAATTTTCAGTTTCCATTTCTTTAAAATTAAAATTTTAAAGATTAAATTTTTTTGACGGTTATATTTTAAAGATTTTTAAAACAAATCAGAGTAAAAACAGGACATTTCTTTTAAATTAATGGCTTGAAACACCTATCAATGCTGCAATATTTTAAATTTCTTTAAATTATGCTTGGTACAGGAATTTTAAAGATTAGGCATTGAGCCTATATTGCTCTTTTTACTACTAAAAAGGCGTATTTATATACGCAACTCTGTCATACAATTTTTACCAAAGCTGCATCCCTTTGCTATATTGAGTTGTAGGGTACAAACAACGTATGACAAGTTTAACGCTTCCTTATCCCTTAGTAGCATGGCGTTATACGTTGTTAAACATTGTATGACAAACCTTATCGGCTACATCCCTTTACTATATGGCTATAAAGGATGAGTAGGAAAGTGTATGACAACGTAACACAAAAACTTACCTGTTTTTACGAGAAAAAAATACGGTTATTGAAAAACAACAATCGGTTTTAAATATTTAAACCCGAAATCTTTAAATGTGTCTTTTCATTTAGAGTGTCGTTCTGACACTCTAAATGATGTCCCCTATTGCCCACACTTTTATTTACGTCCAATTTTGCAACATCTTTTTATAACAACAAATTTGATAAACAGCAAAGCACATTTACGCACGATAAGAAAAAAGACAATCTTTCATTTAGAGTCTCATTATGAGACTCTAAATGATGCTCCCTATTGCCTACGGTTTTATTTACATGGAATTTTGCACCGTCCTTTAAACCCCAACAAAGAAGCCATGTTTATAAAGAAAGAAGCGCAAACGTTTAATTATCCTGAATCATTATCAGTCCTTATTAATCATTTTCCGTTCGCTTTAATCGGTATCAATACTCATCAGTGCTTAGTAGTGCTTTTCGTTGCCTTTCGATACCTTTTAATCCCTTTCAGTGCCTTTCGTTGCTTTTCAGTACCCTCGACAAAACCGTCTGCTATCACCTTTGTATCCTGATAAAATATAAAATAAATCCGTGAAAAGAACAATTCTCAGCATAGAAATCAATAAAGACCAAGAAGCCGTTTTAAAATATACAGCCCTTATCGTTAATAAAGAAAGCGTAAGCGACTATTGCCGCAGAAAAATATTTGAACCCGTTACGGAAACTAAGATAGTTGCAGAAGATACAAGCAATTATGTAGCTGAAATTAATACACTAAAAGCCGATTTAGAAAAACTGCAATCGGATAAAGCAGATTGCGATAGAAAGATTAAAGAAAAGGAAACCGAAATCGCCGCACTTAAAAGCGATTTAGAAACCCTGCAAACCAACAGCAAAAATACAGCTATACAAAAACTGGCTAAACAGGCGCAGGAAATTAAAGAACAGGCAAAACAGATTAACGCGCTTACCGAAGAATATGAAGCGGTTAGCGATGAGTTCATAAAACTGCAAGACAAAACCTTTGTATCTCCAAGTGATTTGTATTTACAATTAACACCCGAAGAACATACGTTGGTGGGTTTAATCATGGCTACTTATGACGAAGAAGTAAAAAAACTTATATGTAAAAAGACAAAAGAATACTTTACCGGAGATATTCTTTATATGATAAAAAAAGCCGAAAAGTATCTGCCCGAAGAATACCAAAACCCCGAAAGTGCCGGGTATAATTTATTGACAAAACTCCGCGATAGACTTACTCTTGAAAATCAATCCGAAAACTAAAATATTCATGTTTTTCGGTTTTTCATCTATACTATTTACTGCCTGCTTTAAAAACTTAAAAGGCTTGTATTCCTTTACTGTAAAGGAGTTTAAAGGACTTATATACATACTATATTCAGCCTGTAAACTCCTATTAGGAAAAGTCATTAATTTTTCTTATACTTGTATAAGCTATTCGTTTTTTGTTCTTTTTCTTCTATTTAAAAGCTGTATTCAGCATCAATTTTAAAATGAGATTGGTGTCGGAACATAACAAGCTGTCATTAACCGAGTGTAAAAAAATACTCAACACAGATGGCTTGTTTTATACCGATGCAGAGATAATCGAGTTGAGAGATTTTCTTTACCACATGGCGGATATAGTGATGGACGATATAGAAAATGAAAAGAGTAAAGGACAGAAACGAGCATTAGAGCCAAGTATAGATATAGAAACAAAAAGAGAATTTAATAGACATAATAAAAAAGGAATACGAATATTAAGAGCAGGTTTAGTAACAGATATTAAAATAATAGATGTAAGTACAGAATCAAAAACAGGGTCAATAAGAATACTAAGAACGTTATTTATCATAAAAAAGGAGTATGAAAAAGAGAGCCATTATATATACCCGCGTTTCGACTGACGAACAAAATAACGGGTACAGCCCAGCCGACCAAAAAGATAAGCTCTATAAATACTGCGAACAAAACAATATTGAAATAGCGGGCTTTTACCATGACGACGAAAGCGGTACATCTTTTGACCGCCCCGAATGGATTAAAATAATGTCCTTCATTAAAAAGAACAGGGGCTTTGTAGATAATATCTACTTTATCAAATGGGACAGGTTTTCAAGAAATGTAGCCGAAGCCTATATTACTATCCGAGATTTAAAGAAATTAGGTGTTGAGGCGCAAAGTATAGAACAACCTTTGGACTTTGAGATACCCGAAAGTAAAATCATGCTGGCAATATATCTTGCCGCCCCCGAAGTGGATAACGACCGAAGGGCTTTAAATGTGTTGAATGGAATAAGAAGGGCTAAAAAGCAGGGGCGAAGTGTAGGAAGTAGATTAAGAGGCTACAAAAATGAAAGAGATGCCAATAATAAACCTATCATAGTTCCCGAAGGTGGCAAGCAACAGGAAATAGTAACCAAAGCCTTTACAGAATTTGCCACAGGCTTATATAATATAGAGGAGCTTAGAAGAAAAATAAACAAAGAAGAAGGATTAAACATTACCCGTTGCCCTTTTTGGGAAATGCTACGAAATAAAACCTATATAGGTAAGGTATTGGTTTCAGCTTA
>CAJCJB010000047.1 GCA_903970545.1 Candidatus Saccharimonadota bacterium
TATTTCTTGTGGAGATTACTACACGCTGCTTGGCTGGGACGGGAATGATAAAATAGTTTGCCGTAAGTTTATTGATGTGCTTAGTTTTAAAAAAGACGGCTCGCCTGTGTTTGGTAAAGAGGTGTTCAAGATGCCTAAAAAGTTTCCTAAACGGGTAATGTTTGAATACAATGCACAAGTTACCATGTCTTTGCAATATAATGAAGCGCTTAAAGCTATTGTGTTTGACCATTTGGTAGCTAAGGATAGTTTCTTGGAAGGACAATCTCAGTTTTACGGACCTGATTTTAGTTACGATGCTTTTGTTTTTAAACACGGTAAGTGGAATTTGGAAGAAGAGGTAGATGTAAAAAACCCGCGCAACCGAGCAGATAATGTTAAGAAGGATTTAGACAAAAAAGATAAACCTATCTATGCGCCTAAATAATTTTAGTAGTGCGAATACAAAGCCAGTCGATTACCTTCGCTATCAACCAACTGGGCAAAGTAACCCACCTGGTCATCAAGCAGGTTTTGGGCTAATATGGTTTTACCTTGGGCGTTGGTTTGCTTTAATATCATTTTGGGTGTTATTATTTTACCACCCTGCGCAAGTGCTGCATCAATAGCATCCGATAATACGTTTACAAAAAAGAACATAGTTACTCCTTTTCTCGCATGTTTAGGCCTTTTTACTAATACACCGCCAATGCCTGTCTTTTTTTTATCAAACATGCCATATTCTTTTTTGTGCAGTGTTTTCTTTTCAATGGTAACGCCCAGCATTTCAGAATAGAAAAGCATGGCGCGATCTAAATCCTTTACAGGTATTTCAAACCAAATAACATTTCCATGTTTCATAACGTTGTTTTTTTACCTAAGCAACCTTTAGCACAACACCCTTAGTGAAGCCGGGCTGATACTTACATCAATTTCGTTTTCAATTTTATCAGGTTCACCGTCAAAATGTATCGCTTCGGTTGTCAGGTTTTTTATCTTAATGTTTTTCGACGTGAAAGTTAATATGTTTTTCGATTGATGAGCCTTACGGGTTAAAACCTTAACAATAAGATAACATACCGAAAGTGGGTTTATGGGTTTTAAAACAACCAAATGCAGCAATCCGTCATCCATTTTAGCCTCGGGTGCAATGTAAAAGTCGTTGCCATACTGCCCTGCATTGGCAAAAGCTATTAAAAATGCCTTAATTTTAAGGGTATTCCCATCCATTTCGATAGCATATTCCTTAGATTTATAGGTAAAGAACTGTTTCAGGATGATTTGAATGTAAGTTAACAAGCCCCGCGTTTTATTTCCGGCAAACAAACCGGCTACATGTGCATCAAAACCCAAGCCGGCAGCGCAAAAGAACGCTCTGCCGTTAATGATACCATTATCTATGGTGCGGATGGTACCCGATTCTATCCTTTTAATAGCCTGAACCGTGTTTATAGGAATGCCCAATGTACGTGCCAGGCCATTGCCCGAACCACGCGGAATAATGCCCATGGCAATGCCCGTATTGATGAGGTTTTTGGCAACGGCGTTTACCGTGCCGTCTCCGCCAACGGCAACCACCACACTGTATTTGCCCGAAGTAATTTGCTGACGTATATATTCGAAATTGTTGGCATGTTCCCATACCAATATATCGTAAGGGGTTTTATCGGAAAGGTTTTGAGAGATGAGCGTAATAATATCCACACCGCGTTTAGGACCCGAATTGGGGTTAACTACAAAGGCTACGCGCTTGGTATGGTTCATTTTGCTAATGAAATGCTTGCTTAAAAACGCGCTAAATTAACAAGAACTTATTAGAAAGCTTGCTCTTAGCTCTTTTTTAAGGATTATTGCAGCAACGTCTGCTATAACTGCAGCAATAACTCTCTTAAAAGTTGCTATAACTCTATTAAGTGCAGCAATATCTACATGAAGTGAGACTAAACCTATAGGGGTTGCAACAAACTCTGCAGGAATTACAGCTAAACCTATAGTAATTGCAACTAAACCTACAGTAAGTGCAGCAAACTCTGTAGGAAAAGTTACTAAACCTACAGTAAGTGCAACACAATCTATAGGTATTGTAGCAAATTCTATAGGAAATGCAGCTAAACCTGTAGTAATTGCAGCGAATTCTGCAAGAAGTGTAACTAAACCTATAAGGAGTGCAGCAACATCTACAGTAATTACTCCAATTAGCTGAGTTCATGCCCTTTTTATTACCTTTGTTTTAAACCAAACAGTTATGAAAGCAACTAATCACCCCTCTTTTATCTCCCCAAAGGGGAGAAGAATGTTTAAACTGATTGCTTTACTAATGCTACTCCTTCCTTTTGGGAAGGCGGGGATGGGTTATGCCCAAATAATTACCACCGTTGCAGGAACTGGAACAGCAGGTTATAGCGGAGATGGAGGGCAGGCTACTAATGCGGAACTATATTACCCACTGAGTATAACTTTTGACGTATCAGGTAATTTGTATTTTTCTGATAATGATAATCAACGTATCCGCAAAGTAAATACAGCAGGTATAATAACAACTATTGCAGGAAATGGAACTGCGGGTTATAGTGGAGATGGTGGGCAAGCAACTGCTGCTGAGTTACATACTCCAATCGGAGTAGCTTTTGATGCTTTTGGTAATTTGTATATAGCTGATGCAACTAATCATCGAATACGTAAAATAAATCCTTCGGGTATTATAAGTACTATAGCCGGAACCGGAACAAATGGTTATAGCGGAGATGGAGCGAATGCAACTGCTGCAGAATTAGGACAACCAAGGGGATTAGCTTTCGATGCTACAGGTAATTTATATTTTGCAGATTTAGGATATGATGTGGTACGCAAGGTAAATACTTTGGGAATTATAACAACAATTGTTGGAAATGGGACACAAGGTTATAGTGGAGATGGTGGGCAAGCAACAGCAGCAGAATTATATTGGCCATGGGGAATAGCTTTTGATTTGATGGGCAATATGTATATAGCAGACGAAGGTAATAGTAGAGTTCGTTTAGTAAATACTAGCGGTATAATAACAACTATAGCCGGAAATGGTAGTGGAGGGTATAGTGGAGACGGGGGGCAAGCTACTGCAGCTGAATTTGCTGATGTCATGAATGTAGTCATAGATGCATCAGGCAATATATACGTTAGTGATAATAACAATGGTCGTGTGCGGAAGATAAATACATTAGGTATCATAATAACTATTGCTGGAAATGGAGGCTCTGGATTTAGCGGAATGGGTGGTCAAGCTACTGCCGCAGAGTTAGCGGGACCAAATGGTTTAGCTTTAGATGCTTTTGGTAATTTATTTTTTATTGATGAAGAGAGTAATCACATATGCAAAGTAACTAATGTTGGGCAAGCAGGTATACAGCAAGTTACAAATATAAATGATGAGGTAATAGTTTACCCAAACCCAGCTGCTACCAGTATACAGGTATCATTGGCAGGTAACAGCGAAAATACAATAATAGTAATAAGAGATATGTTAGGGAATGCTGTTTATCATTCAACAACTAATGCGCAACATGATAGAATACCTATTGCAGAACTTACTAGTGGTATGTATATTATAGAAGTAAGCAACAGTAAAGGCACTGCTTTTAAAAAGTTTATAAAGGAGTAAAATACTTTGCTTAGTTCTGTCATTTCTGTAAAGGTTATTTAATTC
>CAJCJB010000048.1 GCA_903970545.1 Candidatus Saccharimonadota bacterium
AAAAGCAAACGCTTATTGCCTTAGGGATTAAGAAAATGCACAATCCGGTAGAAAAAGAAGCTACCGATGCTGTACAAGGCATGATTGATAAAGTGGCACATTTATTAAAAGTTGAAAATATTTAATAGTTAACGAAGATGAACTTACAAGATTTAAAACCTGCAAAAGGTTCAGTAAAAACAAACTATCGTCGTGGTCGCGGACAAGGTTCTGGCGGTGGTGGAACAGCTACACGCGGACATAAAGGTGCTAAATCTCGTTCTGGTTATTCAAGCAAGCGTGGTTTTGAAGGTGGTCAAATGCCATTACAACGCCGTTTACCTAAATTCGGATTTAAAAACGTTAACCGTGTTGAATACTTAGGTATTAACTTACATAACATTCAAAAACTAATTGATGCTAAACAAGTGGCTGAAATCACTCCCGAAGTGTTGATGGCTAACGGTATGGCTTCTAAAACCGATTTGATCAAAATATTAGGTACTGGCGAATTAAAGTCTAAAGTAAACATTCATGCCCATGCATTTTCTGCAGCGGCAAAAACAGCTATTGAAGCTAAAGGCGGTGTTGTAACCGAACTATAAACTAATATATGAAGAAGTTTTTAAATACTTTACAAAATATCTGGAAGATTGAAGAGCTTAAGCAACGCATATTGCTTACGCTTGGATTGATTCTGATATACCGCTTAGGTTCCTATGTGGTGCTTCCGGGTGTTGATGCGCAGGCATTATCAGATGCCCGCAGTCACTCAGATCAGAACGGTATCTTAGCGTTAATAAACATATTTGCAGGTGGTGCATTTAGCCGTGCTTCTATCTTTGGTTTAGGTATTATGCCATACATTACGGCATCTATCATTATCCAGTTATTAGGAATGGCAGTACCTTACTTCCAAAAACTTCAAAAAGAAGGTGAAAGCGGACGTAAAAAGATTAATCAATTTACACGTTTCTTAACGGTAGGTGTTACTGCGGTTCAGGCTCCGGGTTATATTGCTACACAAATAACCAACTTTGCCGGTGTTGTGCCAAATCCAACTTCATTTTGGTACATACAATCTATTTTGATATTGGTAACAGGTACCATTTTTGTAATGTGGTTAGGTGAAAAGATTACCGACCGTGGTATTGGTAATGGTATCTCTCTATTAATTATGATAGGTATCATAGCACGTTTACCTTTTGCATTCTTCTCTGAATTAAGTCACCGTGTAGAATCTCAAGGTGGTGGATTAATTATGTTATTATTAGAATTAGTGTTCTTAGTATTCGTTGTTATTTCTTGTATCCTTTTAGTACAAGGTACACGCCGTGTTCCGGTTCAGTTTGCTAAAAAGATTGTAGGTAACAAACAATACGGTGGTGTTCGTCAGTACATTCCACTAAAAGTAAATGCTGCAGGTGTAATGCCAATTATCTTTGCACAGGCTATTATGTTTATTCCAGCTGCTGTTGGACAAATGTCGGGTGGTAAAGGTGGTAGTTTTGTTGCTGCTTTCTCAAACCACTTTGGTTTATGGTATAACATTGTATTTGCTACCATGATTGTTGCTTTCACGTATTTCTACACAGCTATTATGGTTAATCCAAACCAGTTGGCTGATGATATGAAAAAGAACGGTGGTTTTGTCCCAGGTGTTAAACCAGGTAAAAAAACAGCTGAATTCCTAGATCAGGTGATGTCTCGTATTACGTTGCCGGGTTCTCTATTCCTTGCATTGGTAGCCATTATGCCTGCTATTGCTATGAGATTGGGTATCAGTAACGAGTTTGCAAACTTTTACGGAGGAACTTCTTTGTTAATCTTAGTTGGTGTGGTGTTAGATACTCTTCAGCAAATTGAAAGTTACTTATTGAACAGACATTATGATGGTTTGATGAAGAGTGGAAGAATAAAAGGTAGAACGCAGTCTATGCAGGTTCAAAGCTAATAATAGAAAGAAAAATGTCAAAGCAATCAGCTATAGAGCAAGACGGAACGATATTAGAGGCGCTAAGCAATGCTATGTTTAAAGTTCAGTTAGAGAACGGACATACTTTAGTAGCTCACATATCAGGGAAGATGAGGATGCACTATATTAAGATTTTAGTTGGTGATAAAGTAAAGCTTGAAATGTCTCCATACGATTTAACAAAAGGAAGAATTACATTAAGATATAAGTAAAAACCAACGAAAGATGACCCGAGCCGATAGGCGAACAGCATCTTACAAAAATATTAAATAACAAAGAAAGATGAAAGTAAAAGCATCCATAAAGAAAAGAAGCGTAGACTGTAAGATAGTTCGTCGCAAGGGTAAGTTGTATATAATCAACAAGAAAACACCTAAATTTAAACAACGTCAGGGGTAGGCTCTGATTTAAAATAAATGAAAAACAGAGGGAATAATTTTGTAACTTCGCAAACTTTTTAATAAAATAACATGGCAAGGATTTCCGGTATAGATTTACCAAAAAACAAAATAGGAGAAATAGGATTAACCTATATTTATGGCATTGGTCGTAGTATGGCGAAAAAGATACTTGACAAAGCAGGTGTTTCTCATGCTAAAAAAGTAAGCGATTGGGATGATGCTGAACAAAACGCTATTCGTAAAATAATTACCGACGGTATTAAGGTTGAAGGCGCGCTTCGTTCTGAAGTGCAATTAAACATTAAGCGTTTAACAGATATTGGTACTTTCCGTGGTATCCGCCATCGTGGTGGTTTACCGGTTCGCGGTCAGCGTACTAAAACAAACGCTCGTACCCGTAAAGGAAGACGTAAGACTATCGCTAACAAGAAAATGGCGGTTAAATAATAATTAATTAATAAAGAATAAATGGCAAAGCAACAGGCATCAGCAGCGGCAGCAAATGCAGCAACATCAGCTAAAGCAGCTTCAAAAAAGCGTGTAGTAAAAGTAGAATCTATTGGAGATGCGCATATCAATGCTACTTTCAACAATATCATTATATCATTAACTAATACGGCCGGTCAGGTTATCAGCTGGTCTAGTGCCGGTAAAATGGGTTTCCGTGGTTCTAAAAAGAACACACCGTATGCTGCTCAAATGGCTTCACAAGATTGTGGTAAAGTTGCTTTTGATGCAGGTTTACGCAAAGTAAAAGTTTATGTAAAAGGACCGGGTGGTGGACGTGAGTCAGCTATTCGTTCTTTAGGAACAATAGGTATTGAAGTGATGGAGATTGTAGATATTACACCGGTTCCGCACAACGGTTGCCGTCCTCCAAAACGTCGTCGTGTATAAAAGTTAAGTTATAAGTTAGAATTAAAAAGTAATAAGTAAAAAAAGATGGCAAGATATATAGGACCCAAATCTAAGATTGCAAGAAAGTTTAAAGAGCCAATCTTCGGACCTGATAAAGCATTAGAAAAGAAAAACTACCCTCCTGGACAACACGGTATGTCTAAAAAACGTGGTAAACAAAGTGAGTATGCTGTGCAGTTAACTGAAAAGCAAAAAGCTAAATATACGTATGGTATTTTAGAGCGCCAGTTTTGGAGAATGTTTACATTGGCTCAAAAGGAGCATGGTGTAACAGGTGAAGTTCTTTTGCAACTTTGCGAGTCTCGTTTAGATAACGTAGTTTATCGTTTGGGAATTGCTCCTACACGTTCCGGTGCACGCCAATTGGTTGGTCACCGTCATATTACTGTAAACGGAGAAGTAGTAAACATTGCTTCTTACATTTTAAAAGCAGGTGATGTTGTTTCTGTTCGCGAAAAATCTAAAGCACACGAGGCTATTGTAACAGCGGTGTCAGGTACAAGCAATAAATACTCTTGGTTAGATTTTGATTCTAAACACATGACCGGTAAATTTATTACCCGTCCGGAAAGAACTCAAATACCTGAAAACATTAAGGAACAGCTTATTGTGGAGTTGTATTCTAAATAGTAATTGAGAGTTAGTAGGTTTAAATTAATATTAATTAAAAACAAAAATATAAAAACATGGCAATATTAAGTTTCCAAAAACCCGATAAAGTAATTATGATTCACTCTAATGACACAGATGGTCAGTTTGAGTTTCGTCCGTTAGAGCCTGGTTTTGGTATCACCATTGGTAATGCATTACGCCGTATTCTTTTATCATCTTTAGAAGGGTATGCAATTACCTCTGTAAAAATACAAGGAGTTGATCATGAGTTCTCAACTATTAAAGGAGTTGCAGAAGATGTAACTGAAATTATTTTGAATCT
>CAJCJB010000049.1 GCA_903970545.1 Candidatus Saccharimonadota bacterium
GATTGTGGTTCTGAGGGTCGTGGGTTCGAGCCCCATCTCTCTCCCTTAAATTCAAACAATTTTGTCCATTAAATAGTGCTGTATTTCTCCAAATAAAAGGTAGGAAGTTTCTTTTACTGTATAACCACAATTTTCATAAAACTTAACCGCATTTTCTCTTGCATGAAGTATTATTTTAGTTCGGTTATTTTTTTTTGAAATACCTTCTAAATAGTTAACAACTAATTTCCCCAAACCTTTTCCCTGATAGTTTGGGTGTACTGCCATATAACGTATTTGTGCAGTTGTTTCATCCACAAAATGTAAACGCGAACATGCAATAGCTATATCATTATTTTTAATAAACGCATGGATGCTTGTATTATCAGTTTCATCAAGTTCCGAACCAAGTGGTTGCCTCCAAGGTTTTCTTAAAACATGGTAACGTAAGTGATAGTAAGCTTCAAAGTCTTGTTTAGTAGAAGGTTGTTCAACAACAAAATTAGAATTTTGCACGTGTGCGATGTTGTTTGGTAAATTTATAACCTACGTTAATTGAAAAGAACATATAAGAATCCTTATATTTTGGGTTCCCTCTTTCTTGCCCTGCATTTGTTGCACCGGATATAAGTCCTAAATTTGGATCTGCTAAAGCTACAGCAGTGGGACCATAAGCTTGCAGTAATACTGCCTTATTATAGTATTTTCCACTAACCCCATCAATATAATCTGTAAAAGTTTTACGATAACCAAATTCCGCACCTATACTCCAACGTTTATTAAGAGTATACCGAAAACCTAACCCAAACGGAATAGCTACGTTAAAATTAGAGAATTGCTTGGGGCCACCTGGTAAACCTTGCCCTTCAACGTGATATTTTCTTACACTATACCATTCGCCGTTTAGTTTTTCTCTTGGGTTATAGTAGAATGCACCTATCCCTGCAAACAAATAAGGAGCAAACTTTCTTTTCTTCTTTTTAGATTTTAATCCTGCAATACTGTATAGGCTTTTTGTTTTTTCGTTCAAAAAATAATATTCAACCTGAGCAGAAAGTTCAACTATTGGTGAACGAAAATTTAAATTACGATTGTGTCTTATAAAATCTTTCGTTAAAGCATCATTTCCGGATACCATAGCATATGTTAGCATACCTTTAAAAGCAAAAGGAGATTTATTGTTTCTATAGCGAACCCCTGCATTAACATTAAAGCGAGTTGAATTAAAATTATAATCTTTTATAAAGTGAGAACCATTTTGGTCGGCACCACCTAAATCACCCAAAAAACCGGTAGGTCCAATACCTCCAATAAACTCGTATTTATATTTATTTCTGACTTGAGAAAATGCAGAAGCATTAATCAATAACATACAAACAGAAAAAATAAATACTTTCCTCATTACAAGTTGCTAAATTAGTCAAATTAACAAATTGTCAATTGTTATCAACAGTAATTTTAAACAATGAAATGTTAGCTAAAGAATAAGTTACGTATTATTCTTTATGTTTTCTATGAAAGAAGGTAGTTTTTTTAAATAAGCAAGCTCTTTAAATTTCTCACGAGCCTCGGCAGCCGGGCTACCAAAGTACACTTTACCACTTTCTAAATCTTTACCTACACCTGATTGGGCATATATTTCCACATTATCGGGGATGCTAACATCATTGGCAACACCGGCTTGTCCCCAAAGGATAACATTATCTCCTATAGAAACAACACCTGCTACACCAACCTGCGCCGCTATGGTACAATTCTTTCCAATTGTAGTATCGTGCCCTATATGTACCAAATTATCTATTTTAGTTCCTTTCCCAATAATAGTAGAAGCTGAAGCGCCTCTATCCATTGTACAGGAGGCTCCTATCTCCACATCATCTTCAATAATTACATTTCCGCACGATTCAAGTTTTTCTAATTTATCTAACCTGCGTTTAAAATAAAAAGCATCACTGCCTAATACGCTATTGGCATGTATTACTACATTGTTGCCTATCTGGGTGTAATCATAAATAGTAACGTTGGGATGAATGACACAATTATCTCCTATAACTACATGGTTTCCTACAAATACGCCCGGCATAATTACTGTATGCTTACCTATTTTTGCAGTAGAGCTAACACTTGCATTGCTGTACTCTAATGGCCTGAAGTGCCTTACAAGTTTATTATATGCGGTAAAAGGTTCCGGATGAAGCAATACAACCTTTCCTTCAGGACAAGCTACCTGTTGGTTGATAATAACAGCTGTTGCCGCACTTGATAAAGCATTTTTAAAGTATTTTGGATGGTCGACAAAGACTAAATCACCTTCTTTTACGCGATGAATTTCATTTAATCCTGAAATCAATTTGGTATCATCACCAATAAGTTCTGCGCTAATTAAACGTGCTAATTCTTTTGCGGACGTTTTTTCTATCTCCATACTACCACTATGAATGGTAAATATACATTTTATTTTTAAATATGGATATTAAATAAGCAACATTATATTTGTACCATGAGGAAATCTATTGTAATACTATTTTTTGTTTTTGGTGCAGTTAGCTGCTATGCTCAAAAGAAAATGGAACAAAGCGCTACGGACTGGAATACACCTGCCGAAGCTCTTGAAGGTTTAAAACCAGGAAACAAAGCACCTGAATTGGTTTACAAAAACCCGAACGATTCGCTGATTGCTTTATCATCTCTACACGGCAAAATAGTTTTAATAGATTTTTGGGCAAGCTGGTGTGGACCCTGCAGAATGGAGAACCCTCGGGTGGTAGAAGCATATAATGAATATAAAGATAAAGCCTTTAAAGGAGGAGAAAAAGGCTTTACTATTTATAGTGTTTCCTTAGACATGAATAAAAATGCATGGGTTAAAGCTATTGCAAATGATAAATTGGTGTGGCCAT
>CAJCJB010000050.1 GCA_903970545.1 Candidatus Saccharimonadota bacterium
TTTCGGGAATAGATTCACAGTTAAAGCAAAAGATATTTTGCTGTAGTGCATAATTTATTTCATAATCATTCTTACCTACTCCGGCAAATACAATTTTATCAGCACCAAAATTAAGTTCAATGGCTTTTTTTACTTCGTTACCACTTACACAGTCTGCCCCTAAACCTGCTTCCTTAATTAGTTTTAGAAGTGTATCATTGGTATTTGCTTTTAATGCATAATGCACATGATACTTGAACGGGAAAGATGCTTTTTTTATTTCATCAAGCGTATGCTTTAATAAGCCTATATCATAAAAATAAAAAGGGGTTTTATGATTAGAAAAAAAAGTATGGTATTTATCTAATGCCGACATAGATTAGTAATTAAATAACCCCTTGTTTAGTGCCTGTAATGCTTGTTTTTTATATTCGCTTTTTATCAACACAGAAACATTGTTTTCACTACCTCCGTATGAAATCATACGTACAGGTATTTCACTTAACGCATTAAAAACCTTTTGTGCATAACCGCTTTTATCAAAACTTACATTGCCTACAATACAAATAATGGTTTGGTCCCTATCCACACTAACCTGACCAAATTCTCCAAGTTCTTCTATAATTTCTTTCAAATGTTTGTCGGTATCAATGGTAAGAGAAACAGCTACTTCTGATGTGGTAATCATATCTATAGGTGTTTTATGACGCTCGAAAACTTCAAATACCGAACGTAAAAAACCATAGGCTAACAACATTCTTCCTGATTTAATACTAATGGAAGTGATACCATCTTTGGCAGCAACTGCCTTAATACCGCTACCTGCAAAATCTTTGGTAATTAACGTTCCTTTAGCATCGGGTTGCATAGTATTAAGCAACTTTACAGGCACGTTGCGTTTTTGTGCAGGTAAAATACAGGTAGGGTGCAAAATCTTTGCGCCGAAGTAGGCAAGCTCAGCAGCTTCGTCAAAAGAAAGTTGTTCTATAGGATGCGTTTTATCAACTACACGCGGGTCATTATTGTGCATGCCGTCAATGTCCGTCCATATTTGAATTTCTTTTGCTTGTATGGCTGCTCCTATTAAAGAAGCTGTATAATCACTACCTCCGCGTTTTAAATTATCAATCTCTCCAAAAATATTTCTGCAAATAAAGCCCTGAGTGATGTAGAAATTAAACCCTTTGTTTTTATCTAACTCTTGTTTTAAGTGCGTTTCTATATAGTTTAAATCAGGCTCTTCGTTCTCATCCAAACGCATAAAGTTTAGAGCAGGCAATAGCACAGACGATTCTTTTTGTTCTTCTAAATAAAACTGAAACATAGCAGTAGATAATAACTCACCTTGGGCTAAAATGGCTTTCTCTTCATTAACCGTAAACATATCCTGGGTAAACGCACGCAAATAATCAAAATGGTACTTCAATAAATTAGCAGCTTTGTTTAAAATGCTTTCTGTAGTATAAAGATTCTTTATCTCCTGCTTGTATTTATTCTCTAAAGATGAAATAAGCTCATTTGCCTTAGCATGATTTTTTGCATATAAGTTAGTTGCCAGTTCTACCAGACTATTTGTAGTGCCGCTCATGGCACTTAAAACAACGATAACAGGCTCAGCATTCTTTTTGATAAGTGAGGCAACTGACTTCATTCGCTCTGCCGAGCCAACGCTGGTGCCTCCAAATTTTAAAACTTTCATTTGTCGTTATAGTTTTTAATCATTGTCAAATGGTGTTCGCCTAAAAGGCTCGGGTCATTTATACTAATTAATTGCGGCTGAAATTACTCATTTAGCCCATAACACGAAACAACAACCTCTAACCTTTTTTATTAAGAAGTTGCTTTAATTTTGCTATTTGAGATTTAGCATTTTCAGAGGTAGGTTCAAGTTTAAGTGCCATTTCATAGTTTTTTAAAGCTAAATCATTTTGCTTATTAGCCATATAAGCTTCTCCTAAACTATCAAAGCTATTTGCATTTTTTGGTCTATACTTAGCATTTAATTTAAGTATATTAATGGCACATAGGTTTTCTCCCTTTTTCATATAATTGTAACCTAAGTCATTTATTCTACTTTCATAAAAGCGCATAAATGGTCTTACTGTATCAGACTCTATAAGGGCTTTTACTTTTAGAGAATCCTTAGCGTAATTAATGTCCCATAATAATTTAATTCTTGTTTGTGCATAGTTACTATAAGCATATTGCTTTTGTCCTTCATTATTTTCAGGAAATAAACTTGGAATAGATATTACTGTATCTCTCTTTTGAAAAACTTTCTTTAAATCAAACTTAACACAATGTTTATAATCATGGTAGAAATACAGGTTTATTGTTCTTTCATTTAAGTCATATACCTGTGTATATAATGTACCTCCCGAACCATCTTTCCAATCTTGATGCATAGTATCCATTACCATGGTGCAATAATCTACACTTGATTGAAAATTTCCTTCTAAAGCCTGTCTGCCCTTTGCACAGACAGCAACGGCACCTCTCGTGGTATCATTTATACAGGTAGGCGAGCAGTTTGAAAGTGCATACGTTGCATTATTTCCAATAGTCAAAGTGTCTTGTTCTGCAATAAGATAGTTGCCTTCCTTATCAACAAACATCAACATACTTCCATTTAATGGCGATAAATCATAATTACTGAACTTTTTTTTAACTTCATATACATTTTTGCACGTCTGCATTACTTCAACTATATGCGATGAATCAAATTGAGATTTGCCTACAAAACTATGTCTTGGGGTTCTCTGCTTCATTCCAAATCCATCAAAAGCAAGACCTGCTTCATTCATGCCACCTTGAAATCCTATCATGTTGCTATAACAAAAGAAAGCAAACCCATAATTTCCATTTAATCCCTTGCGAAAATGTATTTCAGTATTAGCATTGTAAAAGTCCTCGTTATTACCTACAACAGTTTTTCCATTCTTTGTAATCTTACACATGCTGCAAGAAATAGCATTACTAAGAAATATTAGTATTAAAGCTAATGTCAAGATTACTTTATTTTGTATATTCATGTAAAATTTATTTTGTTTAGCAAATGTATAAAAACCCCCTGCCAATCAGCAAAGCACTTCGGTCAATTTGGCACAAACCTTTGTGTTTTTAAAAGCAAGCATATTGTTTTTTTTATCAATAGCAATGAATTTGTAACAACTCCCACTCGATTTGAGACAATTCTCTCTCAATATGAGGCGATTCTCTTACAAAGTGAGGTAACTCTCTTACGATGTGAGGTAACTTTCTCTCAATGTGAGGTGATTCTCTTATGACCCTAACTCCGTAAACGTTCATTGTGAAAATATTTAATAACCAATAGGTTAACTATTTGCGAATTTTAAATCAGCAAAAAGTAAAAACTGTTTTCGGAAAACAAATATTACTGCAATTGCAAGATTCACATAGTCAAAGAGAGGGTCTCTATGAAAAATATTATCTCTTGGATTAATTAAAATTAACCTCTTTCCTGAGTTGAACCAGTATCAGGATTATCTTCACCTGCAAGACCTCGATACATGATTTCCCTTCTCTTTTTAGAATGCTCAATATTCGCCTCATTAAACTCCCTTAATACCACATCAAATTCTTGTTCAAAAATTTCAAGTAGAATACTTCTTACTTCCATCCTTAGTTCTTTTTCATTTTTCATAATTTATCGTTTTTAAGATAAATAGGCTGAAAAAGTAAAAATCGAATTTTTCTAAAAAATTAAATAGGTATAGTAGGTTTAAATTTTACTTCTCTAATTTGTATCTGCTCGAAATAAGTTTTGTTCTTTTCAATCATTATATAACGCCTGTTCAAGTTACAACAAGCCTCACCCAAAGTTCCACTGCCAGCACAGCTATCCAAAACTAAATCCCCTTCATTTGTATAGGTCTTAATCAAAAACTCATACAAGGGAACAGGTTTTTGCGTAGGATGCATCTTTCCTAATCCATATCCATTTGAGTTATTAAATTTTAAAATGCTATTTGGATACCTTTTGCCAGTTTCTGACCTTCTTAGCTCTGTAATGTTGCCATAGACTGTATTACTATACTTTTTTGCCTTACTTCCTCTGCCATTTTTACGATACCGAGGGTCACTCTCAGAAATAATTTCAAACTGTGGATTATATTTAGGTTGTTCCTTGTAAAAGACCATAATGTTTTCGTGCTTACGAAGGGGCATTTTCTTGGCATTAGTAAAGTTTGTTGTGTTGCATTTATCCCATACCCAATCGTACTTATAGAGTTTCAAATTGCTACATCTAAGCAATGAACTAAAAGGCTCGCAACCAAAAAGTACAATAGCGCCATTTGGTTTAATTATGCGCTCGTATTGTTTCCAAAGGGTATCAAAAGGAATTATTTTATCCCATTTCAGAGCAGTTTTTTTATAAGGTAAATCAGTTAGAATCATATCAATCGCCTTATTGGGGATTTCAGCCATTACATTAAGACAATCACCCAAATATGTTTTATTAGTAAGGAGGATACTGTCACTCATGTGTTATTTCGCAACTAAAAGGAATCCTATTTTAGAA
>CAJCJB010000051.1 GCA_903970545.1 Candidatus Saccharimonadota bacterium
TTGCGTTGATTCAGCAGGAGCTGGTGGATCACCAAGAGGCCTGTAAAGATGACGATGCAAAGTGGCAAGCAGAGGCATCCTTACATGTATGCCTCCTTGAGTATATTGTTCGTAACTGCTGGGGTGCTTGGAATACCTATAAGGTTATTGAAAAGCAAAGTCCTGCCACAAACAACCGATTAGTTATGGGGCCTTGGTTTCATGGCGGATGGGCAAAGTCCGATGGTAGTCATTTAGGTAATGTGCAGTTTGGCAAAGGCGTGAATGATTACTATTATAAGAATATAGAAATACCTTTCTTTAATTATTATCTGAAAGGAGAAGGCGATGCCAAGCAAATTGCCGAAGCAAACATTTTTATTACCGGAGAAAACAAATGGGCTTCATTTGCACAATGGCCTCCTAAGAATGCAGAAACAAAAGCTGTTTATTTGAATGATAAAGGAATCTTGTCTTATAGCAAACCAACCGAAATAAATAGCTTTTCAGAATATACCAGCAACCCTGCCAAACCTGTGCCTTATACCGAGGACGTGCACTTAAAAAGAACAAGAGAATATATGTCGGACGACCAGCGCTTTGCTGCCCGCAGACCAGATGTACTTGTATTTAATACGGATGTACTTGATAAAGATGTTACGCTTGCAGGTCCTGTTATTGCAGATTTACTGGTAAGTATTTCCACTACCGATGCTGATTTTATAGTGAAACTGATAGATGTTTTTCCGGATACGTTTAGTTATGCTAAGAAAGATAAATACCCTATGGGTGGTTATCAGATGCTGGTACGTGGCGAAGTAATGCGAGGTAAGTTCCGCAACAGTTTTGAGAAACCCGAAGCCTTTACCCCTGATAAAATTACGGAAGTTAAGTATGAGTTACCTGATGTGGCGCATACCTTTCAAAAAGGGCACCGTATCATGATACAAATACAAAGCAGCTGGTTTCCTTTGGTGGACAGGAACCCTCAGCAGTTTGTAGATATATATCATTGCGATGAAAAAGACTTTATTAAATCAAACATTCGTATTTATCATGATGCTACGAATGCTTCCTCTATTATACTTCCTATATTAAATAAGTAAACCATCAATGAAGTTATTTTCTTTTTTATTACTTTTATTGAATAAATATATATGAAGAAATTTATCAAACGTATAGTATTGCTGGTGCTGGTAGTCGGATTAGGCTATGGCATAAATTATTGTCGCGTTTCATTTCCCATTATTAGTGGCTATGGGGCTAAAGATATATGCTCGGCCGTGTTTATTTCACACAGAGACCCCAAGGAGGTTATTGCACAGGAGTTAGGTAAATTCCCTTTAAAATTAGGTTCGTTTGAAGTTGATTATAAAGATTCTTCCGTTACAGGTTCTGTATTTGGTTTTTCCAAATGCAAAGCAATTTACCGTAAAGGCCTGGGTGCTACTTTAGTTGCTGAAATAAGTGAGGAAGAAATTCGCAAACAACATTTTGCTTTGGCGCATCTTCCGGCTGTTAATCAGGATACGGTTGCATGGCCCATGGGCAACAAAACAAATGATATACTGCCTGATGAGGTTGACCAGCCGGCTTTAATAGCTGCTGTTAAAACCGCCTTTGATGAACCCGATACAACCAAACCAAAACGTACCAGAGCTGTTGTTGTGCTCTATGATGGTAATATCGTTTATGAACAATATGCAAAAGGTTATACAAAGGAAAGCAAGTTGATTGGTTGGAGCATGACTAAAACAGTTAATGCTGCATTGATTGGTATGCTTGTAAAAAATGGTAAACTAAATTTGGATGAGCCTGCACCTGTACCCGAATGGAAAGATGAGAAAGACCCGCGCCATACCATTACGCTTAGGGATTTGTTGCAACAAAGCAGCGGTTTGGATTTTGAAGAAGATTATTCCAAAAGTAGTGATGCAACTAATATGTTGTTCAGGCGTGCCGATATGGGAGCATATACAGCTTCGCACTCTTTAAAAGATAAACCGGGTTCGGTGTTTTATTATTCAAGTGGTAACTCTAATATCTTAGCACGCATAGTAAGACAAACCGTTGGAGAGAATGGCTACCATGCTTTTCCTTACGATAGTTTATTTTATCCATTAGGGATGTATAGTGCCGTTATGGAACCCGATGCTTCAGGTACTTATGTGGGTTCGTCTTATATGTACGCAACCGCCAGAGACTGGGCACGTTTTGGTTTGCTGTATATGAACTACGGTTTGTATAATAATAGACGAATCTTAACGAAGGAATGGATACAGGAAAGTGTTACTCCCGCTGTATCATCTGAAAAGGGAGAATATGGTTTTCAGATTTGGTTAAATGCCGGAGAGCCTCATAGCCCTGCTAACAGAACCTATCCACATGCACCAACTGATTTGTATTACTTAGATGGGTTTGAAGGGCAGCGTGTCTTTGTTGTCCCTTCAAAAAGGTTAGTAGTAGTACGCTTAGGGTTAACTCAATATAAAAACTTTGATTCGGATGCGTTTATAGCTTCTGTGATTAGTTGCGTTAAATAAGAAAATAAAGAAAGAGTTTAATTAGACTCTTACACCAATAACCAGTACATCATCTATCTGCTCGTAAGCACCCCGCCAATCGGTAAAGACTTTACGTAAGTGTTCGTATTGCTCTTCCATAGGCTTATCGGTTATTTCAGAGAATGTTCGCTGTAGATTTGCTACCATAAATTTCTTACCCTTTTCTCCGCCAAACTGGTCGGCATATCCGTCACTAAAAACATATACACAATCACCTTTTTGCAACTGAACAGTATGGTTGGTAAACTGCCTCTTCACTTCAAAATCATGCTCTATACCTCCAATAGGGTTTTTGTCGGGTTTAATAATTTCAGCTTTGTCGGTAGTTCCTTTTCTATATATCCAAAGTGCGCGGTTGGCCCCTGCATAATCAAGGGTCATATTTTCTTTATTAAAAGAACATAAAGCAATATCCATTCCATCTCTGCGTTCAAATTCTCCTTTGTTATGGTTAAGGGCTGTCTTAACACCCACATGCAAGTTGTTTAAAATTTCGGCAGGCTGATAAACATGTTGTTCCCCTACTATCTCGTTTAGCAGAGAGTTTCCAATAATACTCATAAAAGCCCCCGGAACACCATGTCCGGTGCAATCTGCTGCTGCGAACAAATTCTTACCATCCCGGTTTG
>CAJCJB010000052.1 GCA_903970545.1 Candidatus Saccharimonadota bacterium
GTAATGTCTTCTGCATCGTAAGGGTCTTCCACCTCATAGGCATCTGGGTAGTTAAGCGGAATAATGTATTTGCAAAAGGTTTGCTGTATATCGTCTACACGCTGGTATTCATCACCCTTTCCTTTAATAATATACTTTACTTTAAACTCATCGCCTACCTTATCGGCACGCAAAGCATTTAATTTATCACTAACCTCAAATATGGAAGGCAACGTTTGTAAATTATTAAAAGCATCCAAAGAAATGTTATACTCCGTTTTGGTTTTGTTGGAAGCATACCATTGTGCATCATAGTAGGTTTGTCTAAGTAAAGCAATACTGCCCATTAGTGAGGAAGGATAATCTTGTGTTGAACTCCCTTTATTGAATGAATAGAAAGCAGCAGCTTTATCTTTTACAATATTTTCGTTCTCTTTTTTCTGAGTATTTAATAGTACTAAAGCACCACTTCCTCTAACAATGCCATCTTTAGTAGAGGTAAGCACCATACCAAAACCCGACTTACGAAGTTCTTCTGCTTTGTCGTTATTATCGGTAAATACTTTATACCCATCAACATCAGCTTTAATAGCCTGATTCCAGCCATACGCACCTTTTATATTGCTTTCCATTTGAGGAGCTCCCCAACTACGTGACGATGATTTGCTTTCGGGCATGCCATAATCAGAATACATTTCTATAAATGAAGGATAGATGTGTTTACCTTTCAAATCATAAACAACCGCTTCAGCAGGTATGCTTGCTTTTTCTCCGGCATCAACTATTAAGCCATCTTTAATAACCAGAACGGCGTTATTTATCACAGTAGATTCATCTACATGCAGTATGCAGTTTTTAAACACATAATAACTGTGTACGTTATTAACTGCACCATTGGCAGGAAATGTTTGAGTTTGGGAAAACGCCTCACCCCCAGCCCCTCTCCAAAAGAGAGAGGAAAAAAGAATTAATAATATAAGAATGCTTCTTTTAAAGAAATTCATAGAGATGATTTAAGCGGCTAAAATAACAAAAAAAGGACTTGTTATAAGTGCTCATTAATGAGGTGCCTACTCTTTATAAATTAGAACAACGGCATAAGCATTAGCACCATCTTCAGAGCCAATATAACCAAGTTTTTCATTGGTAGTGGCTTTAATAGAAATATCTTCTTCCGCAATTTGTAAAATGGGAGCCAACACTTTTTGCATAGCACCAATGTATGGGTTTATTTTAGGTTGCTCTAAACACAAGGTACAGTCTATATTACCAACCTTGTAGTTTTTTTGTTGAAGCAATTGCATGGTCTGTTTTAAAAGCACTTTACTGTCTATCCCTTTAAAAGTATCATCCGTATTAGGAAACTGGTTGCCAATATCCCTTAAACCGGCAGCACCAAGCAATGCATCACAAATGGCATGTAGCAGAACATCCGCATCACTATGCCCCACGCAACCCTTTGTATGGAGTATTTGCACTCCGCCCAACCACAAAGCTTTTCCTTCCTGTAAGGGGTGAACATCAAAACCAAAGCCAACTTTTATATTCATTAAACGCAAATATAACTATTAACTCTAAAATGGGTGTTCAGGAGGATTCTGTTGTAAGGGTAATTTTGGGTTACAACAACTCCTTCAACTCCAGAAGGTTTTTTATCTGGTACATATCAGTATGTTTAATACGCTTTTTGCGGGAAGTTAAATAAACAGCTTTCCAGCCTGCGTTTAGTGCACCTTCTATATCGTTGCCAAAATCATCGCCAATCATAATGCAGTGCTCAGGTTTAACTCCCGCTTTGGTTTGTGCTGCATGGAATATTTGTTTATCGGGCTTCTGAAACCCCATCTCCTCGGAGATAAATATATTATTGAAATGTTTTTTTATACCACTCTCGTGTAGTTTAATATGCTGCACTTCTTTAAAGCCATTGCTTAATATATGCAGTTCGTATTTAGGTTTCAGGTAATCTAAAATTTCATTAGCACCTTCTAAAAGCTTTGTCTGGTAAGGACTTTTAGCTATGTAATCTCTCTCCAGTAAAGTCCCAAGCTTATCATTCTTAGCGCCTAACTTTTCAAGTGTTCTGCTAAAACGTGTGCTTCTTAATTCATCCTTTGTGATTTTTTTGTGACTGTATAAATGCCATAGCTTATGATTAATCTTTCTGTACTTCTTAATAAAATTAGCCGCAGTAGTTTGATAGTCCTTTTCTATATCATAGTCTTTAAGCAATTGTTCTATAACGGTTTCAGAGTTCTTTTCAAAATCCCAAAGAGTTCTGTCTAAATCAAAGAACACATGTTTTATGTCTTCTATCTTTTTACGAACGCCTTTTTGCATCTTTTATTTGTATTCGTGAATCTTCGATTTCAAAGCTTAGGTTAAATATTACTTGTAAATTTAGCCACCATTTTCGTGAAGTTATCCGTCATTATAGTAAACTACAACGTTAAGCATTTTATTGAACAATGCTTGCACTCGGTGTTTCGCGCGTTGAAAGATATTGATGCTGAAGTATTTGTGGTAGATAATAACTCGGTAGATGGTTCCGTTGCACTCATAAAAGAAAAATTCCCGCAGGTTATACTGATAGAGAATAAAGTAAACACGGGTTTCTCTAAGGCTAATAATCAGGCAATACGTTTAAGTAAAGGGCAATATGTATTGCTGTTAAACCCCGATACGGTGGTACAGGAAGATACTTTTATCAAGACCATTGCCTTTATGGATGCCCACCCCGATGCAGGTGGCTTGGGTGTAAAGATGGTTGATGGTAAAGGCAATTTCTTACCCGAATCTAAGCGCGGTTTACCAACTCCTGAAGTAGCTTTTTATAAAATATTTGGTTTGGCTAAGTTCTTCCCTAAATCTAAACGGTTTGGGCATTATCATTTAACGTATCTTGATAAAAACAAAACGCACAGCATAGATGTGCTAAGTGGTGCATTTATGTTGCTACGGGCAGAAACACTTGCTAAATGTGGGTTATTGGATGAAGACTACTTTATGTATGGTGAAGATATTGACCTCTCTTATCGTATTCTTTTAAGCGGTTATAAAAACTACTACTACCCCGAAACCACTATCATTCATTATAAAGGAGAGAGTACAAAGAAAAGCAGCGTTAATTATGTATTGGTGTTTTACCGTGCAATGGCAATCTTTGCACGAAAACATTTCTCGCAAAACCGTGCTAAAACATTTTCTGTATTAATACATTTTGCTATTTACCTGCGTGCGGCAGCTTCTATTAGTTGGCGCATGGCAAAACAAATTGCCTTACCTGCCCTTGACTTTATATTGATTATTGCTGGGCTATTTACAGTAAAAGAATTCTACGAGAAACAAATTAAGTTTACGGGGGGTGAAGGTACCTATGCAGAACATCTTGTTAAATGGGCTTTTTTAGCTTACTCCATTATTTGGATATTGAGTGTTTTTTTAAACGGGGGGTATGATAAACCCATTAAGCTCAGAAAAATTATTCAGGGAGTTATAATAGGTATGGCGGTT
>CAJCJB010000053.1 GCA_903970545.1 Candidatus Saccharimonadota bacterium
ACAAATACACCTGTTAAAATACCGTAAGCTATTTTTTGCTTTTTATTAAAGCTTGAAAAAACCTGTGGAAATGCAACCAAACAAAGAATGCCACAATAGAATAAAGGCGCTTCTAAGTAATTTTGCCATCCTTTAAAATTATTACCCGTACCAAGCATATCACTTCCAAAAGTGCGGTAGGTAGTAGTAAATCTCAACACATCATCAGCCATACTAAACATGGGTTGTGCTTTCAGCTTATTGATGAAACTGGCTTCGCCACCTACACGCGGACTTTCTAAATACTGAAGTATATCCGGAAATAACTGATAAGCACTTATGGCTACAGCCAATAGAGATAATCCGGCTGTTTTAATCAGGAATAAAGGAAACTTCTTCCAGTTGTTTTGAGATACATCGCTATATCTTACCGGAATATATACCGCTAAAAATATAGCATACATAAACAAAAAGAAGGGTTGTAAGAAACTCATGCATGCTAAGCCGACCACATACCAAAACCATTTACCATGATTAAGAAATCTTTCAAAACCATATAAAATTAAAGCGGCAAATACAGCTTCGGTAGAAAACACCGTCCAGCAGCCACCCAATATAATATAACCGCTAAAAGCGAATAAGAACCCGCCTATATATGCAGAAAATGGATTTACCTTTAGTTCAGACAGATATTTAAAAAATATAAATCCAGCTAAAATGATTTTTGCAATTTCCATAAAGGCCAGGCCATAGGCTAAGTTATCTTTACTTGTTATAAACAGCAGGATATTGCAAAACAAGTCGCTTAACCAAAACGGGAACATGTTTTGCCCCATTCCCTGAGAGAATGACCAGGTAGGTATGCCGCTTTTAAGTGCTTCGCTTAACTGCACCAAAGCAGGAAAGAAAATGTTTAACGAATCACTACCTATATCTTTAAAAAGATAAACCTTCTTTAAGCTGATAAAATCCTGAAATACGATATAGCAACCAAGTATTAATGCGCCAAGCAGTATATATTTTTCTTTCCCTTCAATTTTAGAAGTATAAAAATCCTTTTCGGCAGGTTTGGTTTGGGAAGTTTCTTTAGGGGCTATATTCTTTTTAGTTGACATAAAAATAAAACACTATAGTTTTCAAAAATAGAAATTAATAAACAACTAACCCAACTTGTTTTCTCTGTTAGACTTCAGTATCTCGGCAAACGTCATATTGTGGTTAAACCCATTAATGCACATAGCAATGCGTTTGGCTTTGGTAGCATCTGTTTTGGCACTTTCTATCCATTTAGAGTAATAGTTTTGATGCGATTTAGGCATTTTAGTAAAGAACGCTTTTGCTTTCGCATCATCTTCCAGACAAGCTAGCAAGTCGGCTGAAATTTGCAGAGGGGTTTTATCCTCTTCAACATTCAAAACTACTTTCTCTCCGCTGCGCTGCTTTTTAATGTTCTTTCTAACCGTTGCATTTATGGGCAGAATAAAATCTCCCTCGCCCATAGGCAATATAGCAGCCGCTTTAAATGCATAGGCATCAATAGTGCCTTTTATGCGGAATGACTTTTTGTAGTTTGGCTTTATCTTATTTGCAATCTCTGCCGGAATATCAATATACGTCCAGCCGGTTTTCTCGCCCATTTCTTTAAACTTTTGCAGGGTAGCCGTAAAGTTAACCTTAGTAGCCATAATATTTAACGCAAAAATAACATTAGTCATTTATTCTACCACATTTAAAGCATTAGATTTGGGCACTAAAAACTAATAAAATGAAAGGTAGATTTGAATGGTGGCCTGAATGGATAAAAAGAAAGCATGCGTATGCTGCGTCCACCGAAAAGCAAATGAATGCCGACAGGTTTAATGCTATTTGTGCAGGAACGGGTCTGCCTAATATTAATCAGAAATCTACTTTTAAGTTTAAGGATGTAGCCGATGGAGCTTCTCGTTTTTTAGGCAATTCACCAAGCGGAGAGAAACCCTTTGCACGTATTTATACCCGACTGGGAAACCCCAATACTGAGTATTTAGAGAAAGTATTATTTCAGTTGGAGTGTGGACATATTATTGATAACGCCTTAGCCAAGGATGAGAAAACACCCACCATTGCCTCATTGGTATTTGCTTCGGGTATGGCCGCTATTACTACCATTATTATGGGTTTTGTTAAACCAGGCGATGGCATTATTGTGGGCAATGTATATGGTTGTACCGATTCTTTTATGCGCTTTTTGCAAACCCGTTTTGGTATTGAGATATTTTTTACCGATGCTACCCATACCGATAACATTAAACAATTACTGGAGAAACATAAAAACATTGCTGCCGTATTTATTGAAACACCCGATAACCCAACCCTTGCCGTGTGCGATATTGAGGCTATCTCTAAACTGACCGAAGCCAGCGAGACCATGCTTATTATAGATAATACCTTCTGCTCTCCCTATTTGCAGCAGCCTTTCCGATTGGGGGCTGATGTGGTTATTCATTCTTTAACCAAATATGTAAACGGGCACTCGGCTTCTATTGCGGGTGCTGCCATGGGACCTTACGAGTTTTTCAGTAAAGATGTATATCCTGTTTATAAGGATTTCGGGCCTACGCCTTCTCCTTTCGAAAGTTGGTTAAACAGTCTTTGCATACAGGATATGGGTGTACGCATGGAGCACCAGTGCCATACCGCGCAAGAGTTGGCAGAGTTTTTAGAAGCTCACCCAAAAGTAAACCGGGTTTGGTACCCGGGTTTAAAGAGTCACCCGCATTATAGCGTGGCTAAAAAACAAATGCGTAATGGCGGGGCCGTTATTGCTTTTGATTTAAAGGG
>CAJCJB010000054.1 GCA_903970545.1 Candidatus Saccharimonadota bacterium
AATTATCTTACAATAACCATTCTCTTATTCACCACACCTTCGCTGCCTGTAATGCTGATATTATAAACGCCTTCGCTTAAAATACTTCCATCAATAGCCGTTTTTCCGTTTAAAGATTGAGTTAAAACCAGTTTACCGGTAACATCATATACCTGAACGGTTTGTTTTTCTGTTGCATTGGTTTCTATCACAAAACTACCGTTACTTGGGTTTGGGTAAACCGATACCTGCTGGTTAATGCCTGTTACCTTATTAATACCGGCACTACGGTTATTATTAGTATTACTATGCGATTTTACTTTAGCAGCATCTACACTATTATTAGCAGGGAGCCTTGCCGCAGTAGGAAAGCAATGAAACCCTAAAGCATCTACACGCCAATTAGCCACATTTGCATGATGAATAAACCCGGGGTCTGTTATTGATTGTGAGGTGCCTGATTGAACAGCAACAGTTGTCCAAACATGCGTATTAGCCGTATCACAAGATAATACATAAACACTATCAGGAGCTGATGTTTGACCTTCTACAGAGTAATTAGCTACCCATGAAAACGAGCCTCCAGAACCTTCCGTTATATAAATAGTATTATGATATGGGCTTAGCTGGCTATAAGTACCTGCGGTATCTAAAATTTGAATCTTATAGTAATAATACCCTGCATTAGGGTCTCCGCCAACCGGACCACCTACACTACGGGCAGTATCTATAAATTGACTTAGGCTATCAACCGGACGTGTACCAATTACAGAATATACATTGGTTGATGTTTGGCGATATATAATAAAGCTTGCAGCATTTGGATACGTATTATCCCAATAAATAATATTATTTACAGATAAAGAATCTGTTGAAACCATACAAATACTTGGTATTATGGGTGATGTGGAAATATTATTGGCAATAAAAGCATCCCCTGCTCCAGGCGTACTTCCGGGTGTAATACTAAAAGTAGTTCCTGCAATAGAAAGCGTAGGCGAATCATACTCTCCGGTAATGTATAAAGCATTATGCGGACCTGTAGCTATGCCATAACCTAAATCATTACCTGTTCCACCTGCACTTCTAGCCCATGATAAATTTCCATTAGCTTTATATTTAGCAACAAAAATATCTGTAGAATCATCTATACCTATATTGCTAGTATATGAATTATTATAAATTGTTACAGCTCCCATAACCAACGAATCCGAATCAAAGTAACCTATTACATAAGGATTTCCAAGAGCATCAAGCGTTACATAATTACCCTGGTTGGTATAGGTATAAGCATCTGTAAAGCCACCTCGTACCCATAGTGAATTTCCGGTATTATCGTATTTTGCTAAAAAAGTAGCGTACGACTGGTTGGCATTTGCAAGCATATTTGAACCAAAAGAAGCTGATGTAGATGCACCAATATATCCTGTAAGATAACTATTTCCAGCTGCATCGGTAGCTAATCCAAAAGCTTCATCATCATCCGTACCTCCAGCAGTTTCAAGCCATTGAAGAGTTCCATTAGCACTATATTTAACTAAAAAGATATCGTTATACCCTGCATTTACAATAGAATCAGGAGCACCAACGAAATAAATGTAGTTAGAACCAAAAGTACCATCCACATAAACGTTTCCTGTAGCATCAGTTCCAATACCATAAGCTAATACATCGCCGGTAGTACCGCCATTACTGGTATTACCTCTAACCCATAAGTTATTTCCATTATTGTCAAATTTAGCTACAAACATATCATTCGTCCCACTGCTCCCCGAACCATTTGTAATAGAGTTACTTCCGAAGGTAATAACATCCGAACCGTAAAAGCCTGTAATGTAAACATTGTTTGATGCATCAAGAGCAATACCATTAGTATAGTTTTGCGCATCTCCACCACCACCTGTTGCCCACTGCGCAACTCCGCTTGAATTGTACTTTGCTACAAAGGCATTCATAGAACCTCCAACATTTACAAGGTTAACTGCCCCTAAATTAAGTGTACTACAGCTAAAATAACCTCCTATGTATATATTTCCGGAAGCATCGGTAGTTATACAAGTACCATGAGCTTCGGCATTCCCTCCGGCTTGTTTTGCCCAAATAAAGTTTCCGCAAGAATCATATTTTACCAAAAATATTTCTGCGCCATAACTGGTATCGGCATAGGCTTGGTTATGTAATGTAGTAGTACCAAACAAAATGGTTTGTGAGTAAAAATTACCTAGATAATATACATTACCATTAGCATCTGTGGCAACTGCAGCACCATTATCCTCAGCGGTACCACCGGCAGTTTTAGCCCAAGGGCATGATTGGGCATTTACCTGATTGAATACAATCACTGTTGAAACAAACAAAAGCGATGCAAATAGTGTATTTATTTTTTTCATTTTTTTATATTTTAGACGACGAAGGTAGTGATTTTGCCTATAAACAACATTAAATTATAGTTATGAAATTGTAAACAATTAGTAGTAATTAATGATTTTAACATACTTACTTAAATAAGCCAACTATTCAAATTAATACTACATTTAGTTCTTGTTTAAATAAGTAAATGAAATCTAAAAATAACTACACAGCTATTGGCTTAATGAGCGGCACATCACTTGACGGGCTTGATATTGCATTATGCACATTTACCATAAACAACAAAGTATGGAGCTATAAGATACTGGATGCTAAAACATACCCTTACGATAGAATATTTAGACAAAGATTAATAGATGCTTCTATATTTTGTTCGGATGATTTTTGGAAAATACATGTTGATTTTGGTACTTTTTCTGCTCAAACAGTTAATAGGTTTCTTAAAGGAAAAAAGTATAAAATAATAGATGTTATTGCCTCTCACGGACATACTGTTTTTCATCAGCCGAGAATTCCCAAAGACCCATCAAGGCATAAATATGATGTACCAAATGAATTTACTTGTCAGATTGGTAGCGGTGCTGAAATAGCTGCCTTAACTAATATAACAACTATTTGTGATTTCAGGAGTACAGATTTTGCCCTAGGTGGACAAGGTGCACCTTTAGTACCTATCGGCGATGAGTTGCTTTTTAATAAGTACTATGCCTGTTTAAATATTGGAGGAATTGCAAACATATCTTTTAAACACAAGAAAGAAAGAATTGCTTTTGATGTTTGCCCGGCTAATTTGGTGTTTAACTTTTATGCAGCACAGACGGGTAAAGTATATGACAAGGGAGGGAAAATTGCATCAAATGGGACAGTAAATCAAACTATATTAAAAAAACTAAACTCTCTTCCGTTTTACAAGAAATACAAAAGTAAATCACTTGGCAGAGAATGGGTTGAAGCCGAAATTATTAAATTATTAGAGGGTGGCGATCTTAGTTTGCAAGACAAAATGGCTACAGCACTTGAACATAGTGCATTTCAGGTAGCCAATGTGTTAAATCACTTTAAATTAAAGAATGTATTCATTACAGGTGGTGGTACTTATAACACTCATTTTATAAACCGAATTAAGCACCATACAACTTGCCAATTAATAATACCCGACGATAAAACCATTCAGTTTAAAGAGGCTTTGATATTTGCTTTCTTAGGAGTTTTGCGTTTACGTAACGAAACCAATTGTTTAAAATCGGTTACAGGCGCAATAAGAAATAGTTGTTCAGGAGCTTTATATTTAGGAACTTAAACCTCTACCAAAGTCCCTATTTTAGAACCTTTCAATAGCTGTCTCAAATTTCCGGCTTTGTTCATATCAAACACAATAACAGGCAGGTTGTTTTCTTTGCAAAGCGTAAAGGCAGTCATATCCATTACTTCCAAGCCTTTTTCATATACTTCGGTAAAAGAAATGGTTTCGTATTTAGTAGCTGTTTTATCTTTCTCAGGGTCGGCCGTATAAATGCCATCAACACGGGTACCTTTTAAAATCACATCAGCTTCAATTTCAATAGCACGTAAGGTAGCGGCTGTATCAGTAGTAAAATAAGGGTTACCGGTACCTGCTCCGAATATAACTACTCTGTTCTTTTCTAAATGACGTACAGCTTTTCTGCGTATAAAAGGCTCGCATATTTGTTCCATTTTAATAGCAGATTGCAGACGGGTTTGCACCCCCATACTTTCTAATGCACTTTGTAATGCCATAGAGTTAATAACAGTAGCAAGCATCCCCATATAATCTCCCTGCACCCTGTCCATACCACCCTTTTCGGCTTGTATCCCTCTGAATATATTTCCTCCGCCAATAACTATAGCTATCTGGCAACCACCTTCGGCAGCTTCTTTAATTTCGGTAGCATATTGCGATAAACGCTCATTATCAATACCAAAATGCTTGTTGCCCATCAAGGCTTCTCCGGATAGTTTTAGTAAGATTCTTTTATACTTCATTATAATTTGTTTTTCATTTCACAACAAGGCAAAAAAAATCCCGACTACTTGTCGGGATTAAAAGTAATTAATTTTTTAACTTAACTGGTAGCGTTTAAAGGCTGTAACAGTCAGGTCTTTGTCAATACTCTGTAAGTATTGTCTGATTGATAATTTATTATCTTTAATAAACTCCTGGTTCAATAAAGTAGACTCTTTGTAAAATTTATTTAATTTACCCTGAGCAATCTTCTCAATCATTTCTTCAGGCTTACCTTCTGCACGGGCTTGCTCACGGGCAATATCCATTTCGCGTTCTAACGTTTTAGTATCTACATCATCTTTATCAACAGCTACCGGAGCCATTGCAGCAACCTGCATGGCAACGTTTTTAGCAACTTCTTCACTCACCGGCTTAGAAAAACCAACTATACAAGCTAATTTATTACCAGGGTGGTTATAAGCTACGATGTTGGCAGCAGTTACTGTTTGATAATAGGATAATTGTATCTTCTCTCCAATTTTACCAATTTGTTCAATAAACTTATCGCTTACCGTAACATCATTGTTATAAGGCAATGTATTGAAAGCTTCGATAGAAGCAGGGTTTTTATCAATTGAAATTTGAGAAATAGTATTAGCAAAAGCAACAAAATCAGCATTGATAGCCACAAAATCAGTTTCGCAATTAACAACTACTAAGCTACCGTGTTTAGCATCAGCAGAAACTCGGGCAATAACCAAACCTTCTTTAGCATCTCTATCCTGACGGTTAGCAGCTACTTTCTGACCCTTTTTACGAAGAAAATCAATAGCTTGCTCAAAGTCTCCGTTTGCTTCTTCAAGCGCTTTTTTACAATCCATCATACCTGCACCGGTTTGTTGACGCAGTTTATTTACTTCACTAGCCGTAATTGCCATTTTTGATTCCATTTAATGTTATTTTTTTACACCAGCATGAGCAGGTCTTGCAGGGGCAGAGGTTCTTTTACGAGCACCTTTTTTAGCAGGAGATTTCTCTTCGCCGTCTTCTTTTAAATATTTAGCGGCTACATCTTTTTCAACGCCTTCTTCTTTCTCTTCCTTATCTTCAGCATCTTTATCAATTTTGCGTTCAGAAAGCCCTTCAGCTACTGCTTTGCAAATAATATCCAATATATAAGAGATAGAGGTTGAAGCATCATCATTTGCAGGGATAGCAAAATCAATAGCATTAGGATTTGAATTGGTATCTACAATTCCGAAAGAAGGAATATTTAATTTTTTTGCTTCGGCAACTGCAATCTTTTCTTTGCTAATATCAACGATGAAGATAGCCGCAGGAAGACGTGTTAAATCCTGAATTGAACCAAATTGAGTTTCTAATTTAGCGCGCTCGCGAGAAATACTTAAACGTTCTTTTTTAGAGATATTATCAAAAGTGCCATCTTTAGTCATCTTATCAATTTGCGCCATTCTGCGAATTGTTTTGCGAATGGTAGCAAAGTTGGTAAGCATACCACCCGGCCAACGTTCTGTAACGTATGGCATGTTTAATGCTTTTACTTTTTCTGCAACAATTTCTTTAGCTTGTTTTTTAGTAGCTACAAAAAGTATTTTTTTGCCTGAACGAGCTATTTGTTTCAACGCGTTGGCAGATTCTTCAATCTTAACAACGGTTTTGTTTAAATCTATAATATGAATACCATTTTTTTCAGCAAAGATATAAGGAGCCATTGCAGGATTCCATTTGCTACGCATGTGACCAAAATGTGCACCTACTTCAAGTAATTCGTTAAACGAGGTTATTGCCATGTTTTTATTTAATTGTATTTTAAAAGATTAACGTTTGCTGAATTGGAAACGACGACGAGCACCTGCACGACCGAACTTCTTACGTTCAACCATACGTCTGTCGCGGGTTAATAAACTATCAGGTTTCATTGCTGTACGTAACTCAGGGTTTTCTTCTACCAAAGCTTTGGCAATAGCTAAACGAATAGCTTGTGCCTGACCGGTAGTGCCACCACCTTGTACATTTATTTTTACATCATATTCATTACGCAGGTTAGCTGCTAATAAAGATTGTTGTACATAATATTGAAGTGTAGTTGTAGCAAAATATTCTTTGTAGTCTCTGCCGTTGATAGTGATTTCTCCGCTACCTTTTGTTACAAAAGCACGGGCTACTGATGTTTTTCTTCTACCTGATGTTTTTATTTGTTCCATGTATGTATTAAGCGATGATGGTATTAATATCTAATTTAACGGGTTGTTGTGCCTCGTGTTTATGCTCGGTGCCTGCGTAAATAAATACGTTGGTGTTTTGTTGGCGACCTAAACTGTTTTTAGGCAACATACCATGTATAGCTAAACGAAGTATTTCGGTTGGTTTGCGTTTTAGTAACTCATTAGGAGTTGCAAAACGTTGTCCGCCCGGATACCCGGTATAACGAATATAATCTTTATCTTCAGCTTTATTACCTGTAAAGCGTACTTTATCAGCATTGATGATAATTACATTATCTCCGCAATCTGTATTTGGAGTAAAAGAAGCTTTGTTTTTGCCTCTGATAATGTAAGCAACTCTTGATGCTAAACGACCAACTACTTGGTTCTCTGCATCAACAATATACCACTTTTTATTGATGGTTGCCGCATTGGCAAAGTCTGTTTTGTAACTAATTGAATCCACTTTTCTTTGTTTTAAATCCTATTTAGGGGGTGCAAAGATATACTTTTTTTTATCTGAAACAAAAAATGTTGGTTTTTTTGCCTCTGTTTATTTAGTATTTATTATCCTTTGCGGAGAGGAAGCTCTTTAAAGATTTACCTACTTTCGTAATATGAAGCGTTTTGCTACAATACTGATAAGTTTTTTAACTATCCTCTCTTTTGCTTGCCCTGCTCAAAATATAGATTCTACTACTAAAGTACAAGTGCTTACAACCAAAGCAGACTCAACAATAACACTACGAAGAATTAAAATTAATGTACTGAAAGGCATAGGAAATATGCTTCATTCAGGTAAAGACAAGGCTTTCGACTTTCAGGATATTACCTGTTATATGAATAACAGGGTGCTATTTGGAGATGAATTGAGGGCTTGTTTAAATAAATATGAATCATCTGCAACTGAAGTAAAAAAATGGAAAAACAGCTCCGATGTATTAAGGGTTGGTTATGCTTTTGCTGCATGGGCTGTAGTAACACCTGTTTTGGTTCCGTTTGTATGGTTTACCGCTGCTACCAAAGTAGATATTGTGCAACTTTTTAAGTTTGCTGGTTATTTTTCTTTGGGTGCTGCTATTGTGTCTATTCCTCCTTTTATTATAGGATATGTTTTAGTTAAACGCCATATTAAAAGGGCTATTGATTTCTATAATATGGAGGTTCGTAAAAGAAACACAACTTAATAGCTAAACTACTCCCCCTCCCTCCTATCCTTTTTAAAAAGGTCTTCTTTGCTTTTTGGTT
>CAJCJB010000055.1 GCA_903970545.1 Candidatus Saccharimonadota bacterium
AAACTATGTGCTTCCATGCAGCAAATATACAAACGGTTTTACAATAAAAAAGCCCCCTGATAAAATCAGGAGGCCTTAAAATAGTTATAATAACTAATTATTTACTTTTTCCGCCACCTTTTTTAGCGAAGTAGTAAACTACCTGTGCATTTGCCGGGTCCATGTCCTTAGCTTTTGTATAAAAATCTAAAGCTTTCGCATCGTCTTTGTCCTTGTATTGGGCATATCTGCCTAAGTATACATAAGCATTTGCAAGGTTCTTTTTAGCTTTATCTGATGGCGCACCTTTAGCAAGTACAATAGAAATGTATTGCTCATAAAATGGTTTTGCTAAACCTTTTATGTTATTTCTGTCTGTTTCTTTAAGGTCATTGATATAAGCCTGGTAAAGAATAGCATCTGCGTAAGGAGGGTTAGTTTTTCTCGCAACGTAAACAAATGCTGAATCTGAATAAGCAAGCAAAGTGGTATCAGGTTTTATAGTTTTATCTTTATCAGATTTGTCAACCTGGTCTGTATAAGCCAGGTAATAACTTAAGCCTGTATAAAAGTGGTCTGTTAATTTAGCCTGGCGTGAACGCTCGCTATAAACTTTATAAGCATCACCCGCTTCTTTGTATTTACCCAGTCCGTATAATGATTTTGCAATTTCACCGTAGATATCAACTTGTGAAGTGTCTAATGTTAATGCTTTACGCAAATCTTTAACACCAACAGAATCTTGTTTCAGTGCCAGTTCAGTACGGCCGAGGTACAGGTAGTCATTCGGGATTAAACGTTTAGGATCTGCTTGCGAAGTCCATTTTGTTAAAGCGGTCAATGCATTTTGGTAATCTTTGTTCTCGAAGGCAGCATAGCCTAAATAACGGTAAACCCTTAAGTTACTTTTTGCCGAAGCAGAAAGATCTGTAGCAACCTTTTGTAACGTAACATAGTCTTTGGTACGGATCAAAAAGTCGGCATAGTGCATTTGAGTTTCAGTAGAGTAATCTGTTAAGCTGATGTATTTTTTGTAGTTCTCAGCAGCTTCTTTAACCTTGGCATCATAAGTTGCAGCATCTTTGGTTGATGCACGCAAATCTGTTTCAGCCCATTCGCGGTAAGCCGGTCCGTAGTTGGGATCAATAGCCAGTGCAGCTTCAAATTGTTTCTGTGAATCTTCAAAGTTATCAGCATATCTCCACAATACACCTTCAGCAACATTTGCAGATGGCAATTTAGGATCAATTGTTAAAGCTGATGAATAAGCATTGTAAGCATCAGTACTTTTTAACTGTGAGCGGTAAGCATCACCTAAAGCCACTAATAGCACGGCGTCTTTAGGGTTTATAGCTTTACCTTTGTCTAATACCGCAATGGCTGCATCAGCATCGGCAGGTGTAATAGCCGAACCGGTAGGACCAACGGCACTACCGCTAACAGGTAATAAATAACCTAAACCAACATATAAATACGGTGTGCTGCTTTTACCTGCAAGTGAAATTGCCTGGTTGAAATTTGTTGTTGCCGTTGAATTGTCTTTTTCAACGTGGGCTGCTGCACCTAAACCTGCATAGTTGAGTGCAGATTTAGCATTTACAGCAATACCTTTGTTAAAGGCTGCTTTTGCAGAGTCAACATACTCTTGCTTTAAATATACCCAACCGAGGTAAAAGAAGTTCTCATCTTTGTCCGCCTGTGTGGTAGTGAGGTTTTTCAGCATTGACTTTGCTTTCTGATATTGCTCGGCATCGATAGCCTTTTTAGCATCAGACAAACTTTGTGCAAAAACTGATGAACCGGCAAATACCAATCCTAACCCTGCGATGGCTACTTTATTGATCATTTTCATCGTTATCAAATATTCGTTTTTAGTTAATATTTAGCCGCACCCGCAAGTACTGCATTGTTTAGTTTAATTTTAGTTAGTTGCTTATTAATAGTGGTGTAATACAGACACCCAAATTAAATTTATCAAATTATTCAAAGCCTCATTTTCAGTTTCTTTGCTTTGCAATAATATAATTTTTGATTGTATTTTGGTAAACAAGTTTAACCTAATTACAACTTTGTTCTCATTTTGTTATTTATATGAACATTTCTTTCGGGAATGCTGTCAGGCAATATCCCCGATTTTAAAATTATACGCTGCCCTCTGTCCGTCATCATAAAGGCTGCAAACTCATTTCCCAGCCCCAGTCTGCCGGTAAAGTTCAGTATATATAAATTGCGGGTTAGGGGATATTGTTTTAAAGCAAGTGTATTTTGTGACGGGGTAAAGTATTCTTTGGGTGCATTTTTAGTAATATCATCCATTACCCCAACAATCTTTACCTTTTGAACAGCATCTGCATAATCCTTATCCGGATCATTAAGCCATGTAAAACCGGTTATGCCTATGGCCTCAGGATGTTCACTTACATATTTAATAACTTCTTTATTAGATTTAAGCGAATAGATATTTTTTTGCTTCAGATCTTTACTGCCTGATAATTGCTTCAAATATCTTACCAAACCTGAGTTAGGATTATCAAAAACGATATTTTTATCCTTTTTAGTATCTCCGTTAAGCATTTTTTTTATTTCGCTTAAAGTGATGGTCGTATCATTAGATGCCTGATTTACAATAATTGCAATTGCATCGATAGCAAACTGATCTATAATAGGTTTGAGGTTTCTTGTCTTTAACTCTTTATATTCTGAAGAATCCAGATCGCGCGACAGGAGCGCAACCCTTACGCTGTCATCTAACAAAAGATTTACGGCTGTATTTTCCGGGGCGTATATGATTGAGGGATTAGCATGATTGTCGACCGTTTTAAAGATATAAAGCTCTTCGTCAACAATAGGCCTGAAAGATTCATCCACCACCATACGGGCTGTATTGGAGGTAAATTGATTGAGCTTTGCTTGTTGTGGGCTTTCCTTACAGCTTTGCAGAGCTACAAGTATAGAAAGGCCAAAACCTAAGGTCTTTAAATTATTCTTCATCGGGATCTTTTTTTAAGAGGCGTGAAAATCTAATAACGGCGTAGATCAGCAATACTGCTCCGATTATTATTTTTTGTGTTTTGGATACATCGGGAAGCATTTTGTCCCAAAAGATGATCATGAGGCCCAGCGAAGAAAAACTTAAGAATGCTGCGATGCCTAAAATAAGCAAAAATCGCCTTTTGAGCGATTTTTGCCTGTTATTATTTGATAACATTTGTTTTATTATTCTGATAGTGTGAAAGCGATTGGAACGCTGTATGCAACACGAACCGGACGTCCGTTTTGAATACCTGGTTTCCAGTGCGGAGAAGCTTTAATTACACGAATTGCTTCTTCATCGCAACCATCTCCAATACCACGTGCTACTTTAACATCTGTTAGAGAACCGTCTCTTTCGCAAACGAAACTTACAATTACTCTTCCTTGTGTGCCGTTTTCACGGGCTACAGCCGGGTAATGGATGTTTTTACCAAGGTATTTACCGAATGCTTCCAAACCTCCTGGAAATTCAGGAACCTGCTCAACTGAGGTAAAGATCTTATTAGGGTCTTCTTCAGTTACTTTCTGGTCTGATGTTCCTACTGGTTCGTCAATAGATACATCGGCATTTTTATCACCTTTTAAGTTCCTTTGTCCCGGATCGGCAACTTCAAGTTCCTTTACGGTTGGTGGTTTTTCTTTTACCTCGTTATCTGGCTTTACAACCGGAGGAGGGAACTTCACCTGGTCAACTTTTGGCTTAGGTGGTTCTGGTGGTGGCGGGGGAGGTGGTTTCTTTAAATCCACAGGGGGCGGCGAAAGTACAACATTGGTGATCTTCACCTTTTCCTTACCTTTGGGTATAAACCCGGCGATCATATTCAGGATGGTATTTGCAGATAT
>CAJCJB010000056.1 GCA_903970545.1 Candidatus Saccharimonadota bacterium
GTAATGCAAGCCCGGGTGTAAGCTCAGAGCCAACCAGTTGGTATTCTAACAAATCAGGTTCAAACATTGCTCAATTAGGACCTCAAACCTGCTTTGAAACTACTACTACGGTGCATACAGGTACAGCCGCTGTATCTGTAACAACTGAATCTTTAAACTTAGGTTTTGAGACTGAGGTTGTAAACGGAAATGTTACTACAGGAGTAGTAAATGCACCAACCACTACTAAATCTGATGGGTATATAGGAACTGTTAATTACAGTACTTCTTCGGATGACAGACGTATGGCTTTTACCGGCAGACCTGATAGTATTGTGGGTTGGTATCAATATACTTCCGGCGGTGCAGGAGAGCAACCCAAAGTAAGGGCTATTTTACACATTGCTGATTATTATGACCCTGAAACTCCAACTACTTATCACCCAGACCCTACTGCCAATAAAATTGCAGATGCTTTGTTTGTAGGTGGCACTTCTAATGTTACTACCTGGACCCGCTTTAGCGAACCTTTTACGTATGTAAGTACCAGTAACCCTGCTTATATTATGATTAATATAACTTCATCTGATAATCAAAATACTACCGTATCTGGAAGTACGTTTATTTTGGATGATATTGCAGTAGTTTATAACTCGTCGGCAGGTATTAATGAGATTAATAAAAACGAAAGTGTTCGCTTATTTTTCTACGATAAAACGTTTTATGTTGATTTTATGAACAGGCATGAAGGGCAATCTACACTTAATATATATGATGTGACAGGAAAATTGGTATTATCTCAAAACGTAGATAATAACCGTATCAACTCTATTAATTTGAGTACCCTTAACGCGGGCATGTATGTTTATAACCTTAGTGGCGATTCTTATCAAAAAGCCGGCAAGTTTATTGTTGATTAATAAATTATTCTTTACTAAAAGCCCTACAATTGCTGTAGGGCTTTTTTCATTCATATGATTTTAAGAGTACTCGGTATAATTGGGTTTATATTGTTTCTTTCTGAAAACTCTTTTTCTCAAACAGGAGTTTTAAAGGGATTTGTATATGATTTTGAAACGCGTGAAAATTTACCGGGTGCTACTATTCAGTTAGTAAGTAATTTATCCAAAGGAACGGCAACGGATGTCGATGGGCATTATCTGATAGAGTTAGATACGGGTTACCATCAATTAGTTTGCAGTTTTGTAAGTTTAAAAACGTATACTTTCTCAGTTCATATTTCTGAAAACTCGGTTACTGAACAGGATGTTTTTTTAAAATCTGCCGCTAAATCATTAGAAACCATTGTGGTATCTTCAGGTAAGTTCGACCAAAAGATTGAAGATATTACCGTATCTATGGAGATATTAAAACCTAAATTAATCTCTGCTAAAAACACTACCAGTATAGAAACTGCTTTAGAACAGGTACCCGGATTAAGTATTATTGATAATGACCCACAGATACGTGGAGGCAGTGGCTTTACTTTTGGTGTAGGTAGCCGTGTGGCTATTTTGTTAGACGGTATTCCTATGCTAAGCGGAGATGCAGGCAGACCTGAATGGAGCTACCTGCCTGTAGAAAACTTAGAGCAAGTAGAGGTTATTAAAGGGGTTTCATCTGTACTTTATGGCTCGTCTGCGTTAAATGGAGTAATTAATGTAAGAACGGCTTACCCGCGCAGCAAACCAAAAACAGTAATAAGTTTATCTACCGGAGAGTATAGTTTGCCGCAAGCTCCGGCAGCAAGCTGGTATAACAATTCCTTACCTGCTTTGGCTAATATAAACTTTATGCACTCAAGAGTAATTAAGAGTAATCTTGATTTTGTTATAGGTGGAAACTTTAATGCAGATCAGGGTTATATTGGTCCGCCACCACCTACACCCTATCTCCCTTGGGATATTAAACAAGCATTACACCTTACCAATAGTGATTCTATCCATACATACAACAATAATGATATGCTTAAAATAAGAGGCAGGGTTAATTTTAATTTACGCTATCGTTCAAAAAGAATCTCGGGTTTAAATTATGGTATCAATGGCAATGGTATGCTTAATAAAACTAATATGGTACTTGCCTGGTTAAATGATTCTTCAGGTTTATACAGAGGTTATCCGGGTGCTGTATTCTTACAACATCAGAGTATTTTTAATATAGATCCGTTTATTAAATATAGTACATCAAGCGGAGTTAGTCATAGTTTAATAACCCGTGTTTTTCATACGGATAACCAAATAAGTAATAACCAATCTAATACTGGCACAAATTATTTTGGCGAATATCAGTTGCAACGTGCCATAAAAAGCATAGGCTTAACCTTTACCGGTGGCTTGGTAAATAATACATCTTCTTCTTATTCTTTGCTTTACGCATCCAGCGGAACGCTAAATAACCGGATACAAAACAATGCCGGATATGCCCAATTAGATTATAAGCTTTGGAATATCATAAATCTTTCAGGTGGTTTCAGGTATGAATATTACAAACTGAATCAACAGCAAAGTGCTACTGCACCTATAATAAGAGGCGGAGCAAATATACAATTGCTAAAAGCTACTTTTCTTAGGGTATCAGGTGGACAAGGTTTTCGCTACCCAACTATTACAGAAAGATTCTTAACTACTCAGGCAGGTATGCTGGCGGTATTTCCTAACCCTAATTTAGTTCCGGAGAAAAGCCAGAGTTTTGAAATAGGAGTAAAACAAGGGTTTAGGATTGGTAATTTTAAAGGTTATATAGATGCCGCGGCTTTTAACCAGACTTATGAAAACACTATTGAGTTTTTATTCGGGAATTGGAATTCATCTATTGCTTTGGCAGGTTTTGAGTTTGTAAATACCGGAAGGTCTCAGGCAAATGGGTTAGACTTTTCTTTAGCTGCCACTACTCCTGAAACTAATAAAAAATTTGGAGCTACTGCTTTAATAGGTTATACGTATGTTGACCCTATATCTTTAACACCTGATTATGTGTATGCGCATGACCAATCGGGTAATGCCTTAAGTTATAATAGTACTAGTTTAAATACCAATGGTAATATCATGAAATACAGATATAAACACATGGTAAAAGCTGACGTGGAGTTTAAAATATTTAAGTTTACCGTAGGAGGAAGTTACCGATATTACAGTAAGATGGAAAACATAGATAAAGCATTTCAGGATCTCGAAATATTAACGTCATTATTACATGCCTATAATTATGCTGACCCAATTCAAATAACCAAATTCTGGAATGCGCACAATGGTTTTAATGTTTTTGATGCGCGTTGCAGTTTTAAAATATCTTCCACTCAAAAGATATCTATTATATGTAATAATGTGCTAAATACGGCTTATATGCTGCGTCCAATGAAGATCGAACCTCCACGTACTACCATGATACAGTATATGTTGGAGTTTTAAGAAGTATGTTAATACAACAGATTGTTGTAAGGATATCTTTTTAAGTGCAGCTTTTTAACCTCTTTATATACCAAAGCACGTAGTTCTTCTATGTTATTTTTTTCAGTAGCTGATATAAATACACACAAGCCATTATCTTTATGCATCCAGGTTTGTTTAAGTTGTTCAAGGCTGGTATTTTCTTTGGTTTCGGGTGTTAAATCATCTTCATCTTTCTCAATATGCTGATAAGCATCTATTTTATTAAATACTGTAATAACTTTCTTATCTCCTGCACCAATTTCGGTAAGGGTATTGGTAACAGTTTCCATGTGATCAACAAAAACAGGGTGAGAAATATCTACTACGTGCAATAACAAATCAGCTTCTCTTACCTCATCTAAAGTAGATTTAAACGATTCTACCAACTGTGTAGGTAGCTTTCTAATAAATCCTACGGTATCACTAAGTAAAAAGAAGAGGTTATCTATTACTACTTTACGAACAGTGGTATCAAGCGTAGCAAACAGCTTGTTTTCGGCAAATACAGTACTTTTACTTAGCAAATTCATTAGAGTAGATTTACCTACGTTGGTATAACCAACAAGTGCCACCCGAATCATCTCCCCACGGTTTTTACGCTGAGTTGCCATTTGCTGGTCTATCAGCGTAAGGTCTTTTTTAAGTGCAGAAATCTTATCACGCACATTACGACGGTCGGTTTCAATCTCCTTCTCTCCTGCTCCACCACGTGTGCCTGTACCTCCTCGTTGCCGTTCTAAGTGAGTCCACATACCGGTTAAACGAGGTAATAAATATTGGTATTGTGCCAACTCTACCTGGGTGCGGGCATGTGCTGTTCTTGCCCTAGAGGCAAATATTTCAAGGATTAAATAGGTACGGTCAAGTATTTTTCGCTCTAGCTCCTTCTCTAAATTTCGTTGTTGAGAAGGGCTTAACTCATCATCAAACACAACTACAT
>CAJCJB010000057.1 GCA_903970545.1 Candidatus Saccharimonadota bacterium
GTTGTTGAGCAATAAAAGTAGTAGGTTTTCCTCTAATAACAATAGGATCTGGAGCCTCTTCATTTTTAGGAACAACTTGTAATTGCCCTTTTGTATAAGCAACCTTTTGATCAATTTTATTTAAATCTTTTTCATCATTTAGTTGATATAAAGGAGGTTGGCCAGGTAAAAACATTATATTGGCAATAAATCTAGGATGAGGGTCCCATTTAATATCTGTTGTTCTAAACTTACCATGTAGAGTTTTATCATGTACATAATCTATTGGATTGTCTAACTTAACTCTAACTATTGTTCCCATTTCTAAAGTATTACAATCATTACCAGAACAAGTAGGATCTTCAGATACTTTTGGAGGCTCTTGTTTTCTTTGTTTATTAATCAGTTCAATTACTTTTGGTAAATCATTAACCCATTCTCTTGAAGTTCTTCCTGTTAATAGTTCCTGTGCTTGCATTCTTAGAAACAAGGCCTTACCTAAGTATTGGTTAGTTCTTTCTACCATTGCTAATTGTCTATGTCTTCCAGTTTTTCCATATTTAAATTTTATATTTTTACTTTCTAAATAATGTATAACATCACCCTTAAATTCATTACCAGAATCCATTGTTAATGTCTCAGGAATTGATAATATACCACGATTATAAATTGTTTCTAAGGCTTTTTTAACAACATCACTTGATTTATTTTTTAGAGGAACTGCATCACTTAATCTAGTTGCAATATCAGTAACTACTAAAGCATATTTATAACCATTATCTGTAGGTAAAAATAATAGATCTGCTTGGTGATCTACATTTGCTGAATATGTTTGATTAAAGTGAGGAGATTGTTTAGGCTTTTCTTTTATTGGTTTCTTATAAAGATTATGTAGTTCTTGTTTATTCAAATATTTATTATCATTAACATCTATTATACCAAAGTTCTTATAATAATCATGTGGTTTCTTACTAGATTTGCTCATTCCCTATGGTTAATATTACCAAAGAGAATTATTTTTCATAAGAGTTATGGTATGAAAGTAATATAAAATTTAAATATTTAGTATAATTATATGTCTAAGTCATCAAAGAAAACATTTAAAGACTACTATCAAGACCCTGAATACAAAGCAAAACATAAGAAATATTTATTAACCAAAGTACCATGTTTGAATTGTAATTGTATGGTAACTAGATGTAATATGAGTCACCATAAAAAAACTCCTAAATGTATTAGAATAGGAAAACAATTGAATGAAGACAAACTAAGTACATCAATGAAAGAACTCAAACAAAAAATTGAAAAACAAGAGATTATTCAACAAATTAGATTACAAGATCTAGAGGTTTGTAATGAAAGAATGAAACACTTAGCAAAACAATATTCAAAGCTAGAAAATAATTTGAAAAAACTATAAAACAATATAAAAAAATATTATCTAATATAAAATATATAATAATTAATGAATAATCGTACTACAAAAGTGAGCAATATAACTATACATAAAAATCCATTGGTTATAACTAAATTCAAATCAAATACAGGATATACATTAAAACAAATACAACAAACCTTTAATGGAACTGTAAAGGAATTGAAAAAAAAGAAACACAAAGGAGAAATTCAGTTACTATTATTATTTCCAACAAAAAATGGTAAATCATCAAAGTGGAGATATGTTCTTAAACATTTTAAAGATATTGATTCAGATCCAAAATTTGATCCAGATGAAGAGTTTGATGACTATTGGGGATATAAGAAAGACTTTGATATTAATTCAAATTTTAAACAATTTCAAATACAATTGACCAAGTACAATAAACCTATGGGAGGAACAGACTTGTATAATGATTGCTTATATAATTGTTTAAACAAATTAGTCCCTAGTATATTAACCAAAGAATTTCCAACACCAGCTTCATTAAAAAAGTTTTGTGAAGTAAATAGACATTGGGGTATTCCATTGGATAAAATACCTCTTATTGAAGAAAAGTTGAACTGTAAGATCACTGTTCAAGGGGAATACACATACAATTCATTAAAACAGTCTCTAATTAAGATTCCATTAAGTTTATGGGATGAACATTATGAAATAGTCAAAGAGGAGTTAAACAAGGTCAAAGGTATTGCACTTGAAGAAAAAACACCAGCAATATTCAAATACATTACAGAAATTAATAATATGGTGCCCTTGCCAACCAAAGTTAAATTATATGATGGTAAAACAGTAACTGTTAAAGAATTATCAAAAATTAGACAATGGCTATTAAAGCCAAGATCAGCGCCATACATTTTAATTAAAAGTACTGGGCAACCTATAAAGGATCAATATGCACAGTTCATTGCTAATGCTGACTTACTAAAAGAAAAAACAAAAGGAAATTATAATTTATATAAGTGTGGAGCCCCATTAAAAGCTGTAATGAATAGGTTTTATGAACTAAACCCATGTTTAGATGCTGATTTTATAGACCAACTAGAAGGAGACTGGCTTTCTGATTGTCATATGGGGGGCTTAATATGGGCAGAAAAAGGTTATGATGGAC
>CAJCJB010000058.1 GCA_903970545.1 Candidatus Saccharimonadota bacterium
CAGGTAAATTAATTAATACAGCAATAACAGTCCCTACTGCTAATGAAATGGTTGAAAAAGCAAATAATTCAAGTGAAAAAATACAAATAAACTATGGAGGCAAAAAAGAGGAAGCAAAAGGTGAACATACATTAGGAGAAACATCTGATGCACGTTTAACATTTCCAGAAACAGGGGAAAAAAAGGAAATAGTGTCGGTGGTAATTTATGAAAAGACTATAAATGAATATGCTAAATCAGATGCGCCAGAACTATCAGTGAAGCCCAAAAAAGACGAGTATAAGCAATATAACTTAACCCAAGCGCAGGAAGAAGCAACAACGCTTACCCATGAATTAGAACATGCTACCAACAAAAAGCATCTTGAAATAATTAAGAGTAAAGATAAAGACAAAACATTAACTTCAAAGCAACACCAAGAAGCCAACACGAAAGAATATAAGGCTATAAATGAATTTGGAGAACAAAACAAACAAAAGTCAGTAAACCCACCACCTAAAAAAGTAGATTAGTAATAAAATTTAAAGAAAAAAATCATGAAATCAGCAATAGTTATTTTTCTTTTAAATATACTGCTGTTCCGTTATGATAATTGCGGAATAATTAAAGGAAGCATATTAGAAGAAAAAGGGGGGAAACCTATTAAAGGAATCAAACTTAGGTTATTAAACGAAAAGGGTTTCAAGATAGTAGATAGTACTATCTCAAATAATTTAGGTGAGTTTATATTTAATAATTTACAAACTAATAATTCTTACAGAATTATTGTTAACCAAAATGGTTTTCAAAAAAATGAGTTTGCTAATATAAAACCAACCTGTGAAGGGGTAGAATTAAAATTAAAAATAGAAAAAGGTAACTTTTCTTCTGGTTGTAAGTGGTAAAAGTAGGTAGTGTTCAGATTGTTACCGGTAAACAAAACGCGCGCGACCCCGCACAAGCCAGCCTCTACGGTATACGTAGCCACCATCGCCGGAATTACTTATAAGCGAGTTTGGTTTTAACGGAAGCAAGCAGGTGGTCGATGGTATAAAGGATGTGTTCTTTATCATTATCCGGCAAATGCGTAATCTCATTTAACCGCTTCAACATGGCGGGATCTTTAAAAGTATCCGCCTGTTTTGCTTCACCCAATAAATAACCAACGGTAGTATCCAACAGCTTGGCTAATGTTTTGGCAACCTCAATAGAAGGAATCATCTCGTCGCGTTCGTACTTACCGATAACCGTATAAGACGTATTCATCTTCTTAGCTATATCCTGTTGCGAAAGATGCTTAGCATCCCTGCACTCCCTTAAACGCTTCCCAAATGTTGCCATAGCTGTACCTTATTAAGTTTAAAAACGATGTTTTGTAACACCATTCTGCAAATATACAATACCTAAACACTATATTAAAATCTTAAAAAGTTTGCTAAGCATATTTAATGCACTACATTTGTATCCTATTAGGTACAAAAAAATAATTATTTATGCAAGCAAAGAACCAACTCCACACCGACAATAAAGATGCCTTACAGTTTTTTACGGATGAAATTGGCTACACGGTATTAGGCGGCATCAACAGCAACCATTTAGACAGGATGCGTGTTACGTTGAAAATAGAAGTGCTTAATCGTAAGTATCCCGCGTTTATGAATGACGAAGAACTGGCAGGGATTGCGGTAAGAACTAATGTAGATTTATACCAAGACATACAGGTAGAGAAGTTAGTCCGGCGCACGGCACATAAGTTAGAGATAGGCACAACCCAGTTATATAGCGGCTTGGCGCAGCTTACCGAACAATTAGAAAAGCACCGCTTAACAGAAATAGAAAAACAAAACAACCATAGTACACAGGCAAAACCTTTGACAGAGGAGCAGCGCGAAGCTGCCTTAGCCTTTTTGAAATCAGATACCTTAAATACCGATACCCTGAAACTAATCAGTACAAGCGGCATCGTAGGCGAAGAAAACAACGCGCTGATAATGTACTATGTATTTACATCCCGTAAGATACCGCGCCCCCTGCACATAGTCAGCTTTGGTAGTTCCGGCACAGGTAAGAGCCACTTGCAGGAAAAAGTAGCGGAGCTTATACCTGATGAAGATAAGATAGAGATAACGAGCTTAACCCAAAACGCCTTCTATTACTTTGGTACAGAAGAGTTAGGGCATAAACTGATATTAATAGAAGATTTAGACGGCACGCTTTCCGCCCTGTACCCTATACGCGAACTGCAAAGCAAACAACGCATCTCCAAAACATTAAGCATTAAAGACAGCAAAGGCAATACCAAGACCATACACTTAAAGGTACAGGGGCCGGTCAGCGTAGCGGGTTGTACCACACAAGAGCAGTTATATGAAGATAACGCGAACAGAAGTTTTTTAATTTACTTGGACGAGAGTAAAGAGCAGGACGAGAAAGTCATGCAGTACCAACGCCTGTTAAGTGCCGGAAAAATAAATTTTACGGAAGAAAACAAAGCAAAACTATTACTGCAAAATGTGCAAAGACTTTTAAAACCTGTTCGCGTGATTAATCCCTTTGCCGAGTATTTACAACTGCCCTGTGAAGTCTTTAAACCCCGCAGAACCAATGCGCACTACTTAGCCTTTATAGAAGCCGTTACCTTTTACCACCAGTACCAAAGAGCGGAGCATGTAGATGAAGACACCGGAGAAGTGTATATAGAGAGTACCCTAAACGATATAGAGATAGCAAACCAACTGATGAAAGAAATCTTACTGCGCAAGAGCGATGAATTAAACAAAGCTACACGCAGCTATTTTGAGCAACTGAAAGCATGGCTAAAGAAAGAAGAAAAAACATCTTTCACTTTATCAGAAGCAAGACAGGCGTTGAACGTAACACATGGCAGCCAAAAGCGTTACATGAGCTTGTTAGTGCAGGAGTATTATATTAAGAAAACAAAGACCAAAGAAAGCTATGTATATCAAATCAGCAGCTACGAAGATTATAAGCACATCAAGCAATCGGTAGAGAACGCATTAGATAAAACTTTGCAGCAGGTGAAAGAACAGGCAGCCAAAAAAAACGGCAAGCAAGCGGCAACGGTTCAAAGTTCAAGTACGGTTCAGGTAATGAATGAACTACCTAAAGCCGCAGCTATAAAGGTAAATAGAGCAAAAAACGGACAGTTCAGGTAAAACAACCTATACAGCCCTAAGAATAAAAAGCAGCCGCATGAAATGTTTAGTTCTCAAAACAGACAGCTATAAATATTTAGAGCAAAGCTTTAAGCAATGGTTAGATGTATTGGGTTATGCCCGTTCAAGCGTTTATGGCATGCCCTTACGCTTGCGGGAGTTCTTTCACTGGTTGGAGCAGCAGGATGTTACACAGCTAAAAGACATTACCGCTAGGCACATCACACAGTATTACAGTTATATTAAACAGCGCGCGAACACCCGACAGGGTGGGGGATTAAGTCCTTCTTATATAAACAAGCATAAACAGGTTATTGATTTATTCAGCCAGTATGTGCGCCAGTCCGGTCGTTACGAGATGCCTTATGTACAGTTAGAGAACCAGCGGGGAGAAAAAGAAAACCTGAACGTATTGAGTGTAGGCGAGATAAAGCAGCTTTACCATGCTACCCATAGCGGCGATACGTTATACCATGCGCAGGAAATCGGTATGCGCGACAGGGCTATGTTAAGCGTGCTGTATGGTTGCGGCTTACGAAGAAGTGAAGCAAAAAATTTAGACATAGACGATATTAATTTAGATACCAAAACCCTGCACGTAAGAAAAGCCAAAGGCAACAAGGCGCGTTTAGTTCCTCTGCACAGCAGCAATGTCAGGCACTTGGAAAACTACCTGTATAATGCACGTCCTGTTTTATTGGACAAACAAAACAAGAAAGGAAAACCGGAATCCGCTTTTTTTATCAGCGTGCGCAGTAAGCGTTTAAGTGATATGACGATGCTTTACTGCCTGCATAAGCTGATAAAAAAAACCGAAAACCCTGTATTGATAGAGAAAGCCCCGAGCCTGCACACCCTTAGGCACAGCATAGCCACTCACTTGTTAGACAAGGGCATGAAGTTAGAGGCCATCTCTAAATTTTTAGGACATAGCAGCTTGGAGAGTACGCAGATATACACCCACCTAACCGACGAGCAGGGAATTATAATCGGGTAACATGGAACTTACAGACTTTGAAAACTACCTGTTAGCTAAAGGATACAGCCACCATACCACGCAGGGCATACTCAAAGACAGCCGATGTTTTATAAACTGGTTACAGGCTTCAAACATAGAAGTAGATGATTTGCATTACAATGATATAACCGCTTACCTGAGTGAGCTAAAAGCAAGAGGCTTACGTATGCGCACCCAACAAGGTTATATAGGCAATGTCAAACAGTACCTGAATTATTTAGTGCAAACTGAAATCATTACACACAATCCGGCATTAGCCCTGCAATTAAAGAATGTGAAACAACAACAACTGCATACTGTTTTTACATCCGAAGAACTGGAA
>CAJCJB010000059.1 GCA_903970545.1 Candidatus Saccharimonadota bacterium
AGGTGCACGCTATAATACCGGGAATATTGTTTTGAATAATAAATCATTAGGAGACTATGCATTTACTGCAGGTATAGGATTACCTGCCGGAGGAGGACGCTTTAGATTATTTGCCATGGCAAACCTTTCCGGCGAATGGGGAGTAATGGGTACTTCACAAAATAACCTAGTACAGGAAAAGTATTTTAAATTTACAATAGGATTAACTTTTAACGACCGTTGGTTTATTAAATCTAAATACGATTAATGTATCTGTTTAAAAGAAGGTTTCGATTTTCTTCATTTCTATTGATAGCTGCTTTTACTCTCTTTTCTTGTCAAAACAGTACAAAAGAGATTGCAGAAGTAACTAAAAAAAATGCCATCTTTCCTACAGACCATGGCAAGCAGGTAGAAATACTTTATACCGATTCAGGCTCTGTGCGTTGGAGGCTTAAAACTCCGGTTATGAATCATTATACCTATAACGTTAAAGAACGCTATTTAGAGATGCCCGAAGGACTTTACTTAGAGTTTTTTAATGACAGCAATAAAGTAAAGACTACATTAAAAGCCAATTATGGCATACGTTACGAAGAAACTAAAAAAACGGAAGTAAAATATAAAGTAGTTGTTACTAATGCAAACGGCGAAGTTTTAAATACCGAACAATTATTTTGGGATGAGGCAACCCGTAGAATATATACTAAAGAGTTTGTAAAGATTACTACGAAGAAAGAAATTCTTATGGGAACTGGTTTGGATGCCAATCAAGATTTTTCGGAGTATACAATTGAAAAGATAAGTGGAACTATTTCGGTGAAAGATGATGATAAAAAATAAATTTAATTTTACCTGATGGACATCCTGCAGCAGTTTACAGAAGCCGTAAAAAAGGCTCTTTCAGTATTATATACAAACCATTATGCCGGAGAAATTTCTTTTCAGAAAACAAGAAAAGAATTTGATGGAGAGGTTACTTTAGTTGTTTTTCCTTTACTAAAAACATCGGGTAAAAACCCTGAAGTTACGGCTAATGATATAGGCACTTACCTGCAACAGAACACTAATTTAATAAAGAAATTTAATTTCGTAAAAGGCTTTTTAAACCTTAGTGTAGCGGATAGTGTTTGGATAAATTACTTTTCAGCTATTCTTCCTAATGATCGTTTTTCTTTTGAAAATGCTGGTTCTTCAGGGCTTTCTGTAATGATAGAATATCCCTCGCCTAACACCAATAAGCCTTTGCACTTAGGACATTTGCGCAACATCTTTTTAGGTTCGTCGTTGGCAGAGATATTAAAGGCACGCGGACACAAAGTTATTCATGCCTGTTTGTATAACGACAGAGGTACTAACATTTCCAAATCTATGTTGGCGTGGAAACTTTTTGGAAACGGTGCAACACCCGAAAGCACAGGCAAAAAAGGAGATAAGCTGGTTGGCGATTTTTATGTGCAATATTCTACCGCTTATAAGAAAGAAGTTGAAGACCTAAAACAAAAAGGGTTAAGCGAAGAAGATGCCGAAAAACAATCTGCTTTGGCAAAACAGGTGAATGATTTGACCGTTGCCTGGGAGAATGACGATAAAGAAGTGCGTGAGCTTTGGAAGACCATGAATAACTGGGTTTATCAAGGGTTTGATAAAACGTACAATTCATTAGGTATAAAAGCTGATAAGAATTATTACGAAAGCGATGTATATAATTTAGGCAAACAAACTGTTTTAGAGGGTTTAGATAAAGGCATCTTTTATCAAAAGGAAGACAGTTCGGTTTGGATTGATTTAACCACTGATGGTTTAGACCACAAACTGGTTTTGCGCAGCAATGGTACCAGTGTATATATTACACAGGATATTGCCACGGCTAATGAGAAAGACAGCCATTTTAAACTGGATAAATCCATATACGTAGTTGGCAACGAGCAGGATTATCATTTTAAAGTACTCTTTCTTATCCTAAAGAAATTAGGCAGAAAGTATGCCGATAATTTATACCACCTTTCTTATGGCATGGTAGAGTTGCCTACGGGCAAGATGAAAAGTCGTGAGGGCACAGTGGTTGATGCAGATGACCTGATAGAAGGGATGATTGATACCGCCAGAGAAACTACTACAGAGCTTGGCAAAACAGAAGGTTTAACGGCTACCGAAGCAGGCAATTTATATAAGATGCTTGGCTTAGGAGCCTTACGTTATTTTATTCTTAAAGTAGATCCTAAAAAGAAAATGCTGTTCGACCCTGCCGAAAGTATTGATTTTAATGGGCATACAGGTCCGTTTATACAATATACCCATGCCCGCATACAATCTGTAATTCGTAAATCGAACCTACAAGTAGAAGAAATAAAAGCAATGGCTATTGCGACTGATTATGTTTTGCATCAAAAAGAAATTGAGCTTATTTATTTATTATCCGATTTTAAAAAGATTATTACCGAGGCTGAAAGCACCTATAACCCTGCTTTAGTAGCTAATTATGTATACGAACTGGCAAAAGCCTACAACTCGTTTTATCATGAGTTATCTGTTTTAAATGCCGATAATGAACAGCAAAAATTATTCAGAATACAGATTTCTTATAAATGCGCCCTTACCATTAAACAGGCTATGCAGTTACTTTGCGTAGAAGTACCCGAACGGATGTAGCATGCATTTCTTTTAGTTAAATATGCTTTGAGCTTTTCGGTTGGATTACCTAACGATAATCAATCGCTTATTTACAACCCCCTCATTGCTTTGCAGGCTTATGTTATAAACACCTTCGTTTAAGTCGGTTATGTTGAATGTTATATGTTGTGTGTTGAATGGCATTTGCTTAACCACGTTACCAAGCATATCGGTTATGGTAAGAGTTGCCTTTTCATTTGCCATTTCACATTCAACATTTAGCACATCCTTAGTGGGGTTGGGGTAAATAGCAATTTGAGTATTAAGGCTTTTGATTTGAGAGATGCCCATTGTATTGTAAATAGAAGTGCAAGTAGTTGTAGCAGATGGATAAATAGAAGCTTCATTTATTTTTATACAATTTAAAGCACAGCTACTTTCAAAAAAGCTCTCAGGTGAAACATTAAATAAACCATTTGTACTTCCCATTCCTTCAATAATGGCAGCATATCCCGAATCGGAAGAAGTAGGAGGTGTAGTACCCACAAGCCATAACCAAAACCTATTATGATAATTACCACTAATTTTAAATGTATCAACTTTGGAAACATAAGCATAATTAGCAGCATTTATATATGTAGCAGGAAGCGTATCACCTAAACTTAAATTAAAATCATAAAGAAGTGTATCATGGGTTGACAGTGGGGCTATATAATATACTTTCTTTAAACTTATATTTTGTCTTATTGCCCCATCATAACTATAGTTATAAAAGGTTGTACTATAATTATTCACTCCAGGAGGGCAAGTAGTAGGACCATCATTCCATAATGTGTTTGAACTTTCTGTCCAGACCTTGTTATACATATAAGCACCAATAGTTGTATCACCACCAAGTGAATCCTGAGTGGTACTACTAAAAAGGCAATACCCACCATAACAAGCGCAACCACCATATGCTAATCCGCTACATCCGGTTAACCAAACAGCATTAGAATCAGGAAAGGGGTGGTACACATTTGTTTGCGCCTTCCCCTTCAAAGCAAAAAGAATAATAAACCCAAGTAGTAATTTTCTCATTATGGTAAATATACAACAAATTTTTACACGGCAATAAAGACTGTTTTTTAGTGTTCCACGCAGGTTCTTCAAGGTTCTACGCAGCCGCTTATAGAGTTTACACAGCCGCGTGAAGAGTTTCCACAGCCGCGTGAAGGTGCTACGCCACTGCGTGAGGGAGCTACTACGCCTGTGGAGGCTCCACGCGCCCGCGTGAAGAGCATACGCAACTGCGTAGAAGTACTAATAACCCGTGTAGAACGTTTATTTCCGCTAATTGTAGTTCAAATAGCCTGTCTTTAGGCGGAAGAATTAAAAGCCTTGCAGAGATGTGAGGCTTTTTGTTTATGCCTTGTTTGCGTTAGGTGCTAAGGCATTTCTTATCTTCGCGCTTCATGCGTGTTATTTTTCTGATAGTTTTTGTGGCAACGGTGCTTTCATCGTGTACGGATGAAGTAAAAACAAACACCCCACCTGCCGAAAAGAAAGATACGCTGGTGTACCTTAACCACGCCGATACCGCGCATTATGTAGGTATTAATACCTGCAGGCTTTGCCACCAAAGCATTTACAATACGTTTATAGAAACAGGCATGGGCAAATCGTTTGCGGGTGCTACCAAACAAAAATCGGCAGGAGATTATAGGCACTCAGTTATTTACGATGCCTTCTCTGATTTTTATTACAAGTCTTTTTGGGGCAAGAATGATTCTCTTTACTTCCTCGAGTTTCGTTTGCAGGGCAGGGATACTGTTTATAAACGTGTGGAGAGGTGTGATTACATTATAGGTTCGGGGCATCATACCAACTCGCACATGCAAAACATAAACGGACATTTTAACCAAATGCCCATGACTTTTTATACGCAGAAAAAAGAATGGCATCTACCGCCCGGCTTTGAGAATGGCGTTAACACCCGCTTTACGCGCAAGATTGGTTTAGAGTGTATGAGTTGCCATAACGCATTACCCGATTTTGTGATGGGTTCTGAAAACAAATACAACCATGTGGATGAAGGCATTAATTGCGAGCGTTGTCATGGTCCGGGCAGTGTGCATGTGCAGCAGCGCAGCACAGGCACTAAAATTGATACGACTAAGTATATTGATTACAGCATTGTAAACCCATCCAAGCTTGCTATTGATTTGCAGTTTGATGTTTGTCAGCGCTGCCATTTGCAGGGCAATGCGGTACTTAAAGAAGGGAAATCCTTTTATGATTTTAAACCAGGCATGAAGCTGAGCAATTATATTTCTGTGTTTTTGCCCAAGTATGCCAATGCCGATGATGAATTTATTATGGCAAGTCATGCCGACAGGTTAAAGATGAGTCAATGCTTTATTAAATCGTTTAATCCTGACCAGGTAAAGAATAAATTAAAACCTTATAAAGATGCTTTGACTTGCGTTACCTGTCATAACCCGCATGTAAGTGTTAAGGTAACGGGCAACGAGGTTTTTAATGCTGCCTGTTTAAATTGCCACGGCAAGAAAACAGAAATGAATTGCACGGAGAAAAGTGTTGCAAAGGCTATAAATTCTCATGTCTCAAATCTCACATCTCAATTCTCATGCGTTAGTTGCCACATGCCTAAGTCGGGCTCTATAGATATTCCCCATGTTACCGTTCACGACCATTACATTCGTAAACCCATTACTAAAAAGGAAAAGGATAAGATAAAAACTTTCTTAGGGTTATATGCCATTAATGAGAAAACACCTGATTCGCTTACCAAAGCTAAAGCCTATATCAACCAATACGAAAAGTTTGAGCAAAAGAGTTATTATTTAGATTCTGCGATTAAGTATCTTTCTGTAAAAAGTAAAGATGTTATCATAAAAAATATACATGCTTTAGTGCAGCTTTATTTCCTAAAGAATGATTACAATAAAGTTATCTCTTTTGTAAATCAGGTAGGAGCAACTGATTTGATTAAAAGCCTGCTAAACAAAAAGTCTTATGATAACCAACATGCCTGGACTTGCTATCGAATTGCAGAAAGTTATAACTACTTAAATAAAGTAGCTGAAGCCCTTCCGTTTTTTGAAC
>CAJCJB010000060.1 GCA_903970545.1 Candidatus Saccharimonadota bacterium
CAAACATTTACTATAACTGCACCGGCTGCACCAACATCTGTATTTACTGCACCAGCAACAGTTAATATTGGCACAAATGTTAACTTTATCGACAACAGTACCAACGCTACAAATTATGTTTGGTATTTTGGTGATGGAAATATATCAAGCCAGCAAACTCCAAGCTACACCTATAATAATGCCGGAACCTATACCATAACCTTAGATGCTATTATTGCAAGTTGTAATGATACGGTTAAGTCTTCGCAAGTTATTCAGGTTGATGCATCAACAACGGGCATCAAACAAATTAGCGGCAGCGGAGATATTACTTTAAGCAGAGATGGTTCTGGAAATTACCTTCAGTTTGATTATGGAAACCCAACCAAAGTAAATATTACGGTATATAATATTTTAGGACAAAATCTGTTAAACAACGTGGGTATAACAGTTATAAATGACAGGATTTATTTAAACGTAAATGGTAGTGAAAACCAAGTGTTGTATGTTACCATTACTAATTTAAACAACAATCAGCAAACTACTAAGAAGTTTGTAAACGATTAATTTGCTTTAACTTAAGAGAGCGGCTCATTTATTATAGTAATAAATGAGGCACTTTTTATTAAGGAAAACCTCTAATTAGCATAGTGTAAAAATTATTTTTTAAAAGATAAAATAATTTCTAATTTAGCTTATTATTTCAACCAGTAATAAAGTCTTTTTATGCATATAGCCATTGCCGGAAACATAGGTTCAGGTAAAACTACCTTAACATCTATGTTGGCAAAACATTTTAAGTGGTCTCCTCATTTTGAAGACGCTGATGACAATCCTTACCTGAATGATTTTTATGAAGATATGCAACGCTGGTCGTTTAACCTGCAAGTATATTTTTTAAACAATCGTTTCGATCAGATTTTAGATATTCATAAAGGGAAAAAAACAGTTATTCAAGACCGTACCATATACGAAGACGCATATATCTTTGCGCCTAACTTACATGCTATGGGGCTAATGACTACACGTGATTTTGACAATTATTTCTCGCTTTTTAAACTAATGGAAAGTCTGGTGAAACCACCGGATTTATTGATATATCTGCGTGCTTCTGTTCCTACATTGGTAAAGAATATTCAGAAAAGAGGAAGAGAATATGAGGCTGCCATCAGACTTGATTATTTAAAAAGATTAAATGAAAGATATGAAGCGTGGATTTCTTCTTATGAAGCAGGAAGATTCGTTGTAGTTGATGTAGATGATTTAAACATAAATGAAAAACCTGAAGACTTAGGGAAAATCATAAGACAGGTTGATGCAGAATTGCACGGACTATTTAAGTAAAGATTTTGAGCGAAAGCGCAAACATAGATACTTTTTTTACAGAGAAATTTAAAACTCTTTTACAGGCTGTTCCTGCTGATGAAAGTATATTAGTTTCTTTTAATGGTGCATTATCACAAGAGCAGGTTGCTAAGTTAGAGACCGAAGTGGAAACTAAAATTGTTGAAGCAGGAGTTCCTAAAGGACCTTTAAAGAAGATATTTTTTATTAGTGTTGAAACACTTCAAAATATGCTTATTCATGGCAATAAGGATGCGGAGGGTAAGCAGCATAATTTTTTTATTTTAAGAAAGAATGGTGTTAAAACCCATATTACCTCTGCTAATCTTGTTCAAACAAAAAATATTAATGGCTTAGAAGCTCAAATGAAAACCATTAATGAGTTTGAAGATGCTGCTGCACTTAAACAATATTATATGGGGCATTTAGAGAATAATGAATTATCGGAGAAGGGTGGGGCAGGACTTGGCTTTATTACCATTGCTATGAAATCGGGTAATAAACTTGCCTATGAGTTTGATAAAATAAATGAAGATACTTCTTTATTTTTATTAACTTCTACTGTAGCATCAGAGTAAGCTCTTATCTATTTCACTTATCTCGGCATTCTCAACTTTAAAGATTTTCCTTTCAGTATTATTTGTACCAAATAAGTTCTGCATTCTGTCTATATGTGTATCGGTAATAAAAATCTGCCCGAACTCGGTTGAGGAAACTACCTCAATAAGTTTTTTAAAACGCTGCGCATCTAATTTATCATGTATATCATCCAACAATAGCAAAGGCTTTATTCCTTTTTTGTTTTTGATAAACTCATACTGTGCTAACTTAAGAGCAAGTAAATATGTTTTTTGTTGCCCTTGCGAAGCAAACTTTTTTATCTGATTATCATTCAATAAAAAATCCAAATCATCACGGTGTATGCCAACGGTGGTATGTTCTAAAGCACAATCCTTTTTTATGGCATTTTGAAGTGCTGTTTTATAATCCTGCTGAATTGTTGAAACATACTGCAAGCGTACCTGCTCATTATTTTCTGAAATAAGTTTGTAATAGTTTTCAAAAACGGGAATAAATTCTTTCAGGAAATTTCCGCGTGCATCGTGTATATATCTACCATAAGTAACAAGCTGCTCATCCCACACTTCAAGCGATACAGAATCAAAAGAACGGGTGGTGTAAAATTGTTTTAGTAAAGCATTGCGTTGTTGCAGTATATGATTGTATTGTACCAGATTTTCTAAATACAATTTATCAAACTGAGAAATAATACCATCTATAAAACGCCTGCGCTCATTACTACCTCCTGTAATAAGGCTTGTATCAGCCGGACTAATCATTACTAAAGGAAACAAACCTATGTGGTCTGATAGCTTTTCGTATTCCTTTTTATTCCGTTTAAATACTTTTTTCTGAGTACGCTTTACTCCGCAATAAATCTCGTCTGTTTCCTGCTCGTTATCAAACAAGCCCTGTATCATAAAAAAGTCCTGATCAAAAGAAATACTCTGACTATCAACTGTATTAAAACAACTTTTACAAAACGAGAGATAATAAATAGCATCTAGCAAATTGGTTTTTCCCATGCCGTTAGACCCCGTAAAACAATTTAGCTTGGGATGAAACAATACCGATGTCTCGGTATAATTTTTAAAATTAATAAGACTAAGTTGTTTTAAGTGCATGGAAGCGCAAAGTTATCAATAGTATTTTTTTAAAGACAGGTACTTCTTCAAAAGAGATTGTTATCCCTTCGTAAAAGTCAGTTATCGTCCTACCATTATCTAAGAGTAATGAAGGCATAACTAATAAACGTTAACTTAGTAGCAAAAAAAATCCCCCTACTCATTACTGAGAGGGGGATTTTTTAAAATTGGCATCGACTTACTCTTGCGGGCTTTAGGCCAACTACCATTAGCTCAGCCGGGCTTAACTGCTCTGTTCGGAATGGGAAAAGGTGAACCCCGACGATATAGACACCAAAAACTGCGAGTATTACTACTCTTAATATTTTTGATTTGTGTATAACAAATTGAAAAAAGACACAAGAAGAGATTATTTTGAAAGCATACGAGCAATTAGTATCACTTGGCTCTGACATTACTGCCTTTACACCTATGACCTATCAACGTAATAGTCTTTTACGGCTCTTATAAAGAAAACTTATCTTGAGGTGAGTTTCGCACTTAGATGCTTTCAGCGCTTATCTCATCCGTACATAGCTACCCAGCGGTGCCACTGGCGTGACAACTGGTACACTAGCGGTACGTCCGACTCGGTCCTCTCGTACTAGAGTCAGGTCCCCTCAATTTTCTAACGCCCATAACAGATAGGGACCGAACTGTCTCACGACGTTCTGAACCCAGCTCGCGTGCCACTTTAATCGGCGAACAGCCGAACCCTTGGGACCTTCTCCAGCCCCAGGATGTGACGAGCCGACATCGAGGTGCCAAACCCCCCCGTCGATATGAGCTCTTGGGAAGGATCAGCCTGTTATCCCCAGCGTACCTTTTATCCTATGAGCGATGGCCCTTCCATGCGGAACCACCGGATCACTATATCCATCTTTCGATCCTGCTCGGCTTGTAGGCCTCACAGTCAAGCTCCCTTATATTATTGCACTCTACGTACGGTTACCAAGCGTACTGAGGGAACCTTTGAAAGCCTCCGATACTCTTTCGGAGGCGACCACCCCAGTCAAACTACCCACCAAACAATGTCCTCCTTGCGGAGTTAGACTCCGAATAAATTAAGGGTGGTATTTCACATTATGACTCCATGATGGCTAGCGCCACCACTTCAAAGTCTCCCACCTATTCTACACATAATTTACCCAAAGTCAATGTTAAGCTATAGTAAAGGTGCATGGGGTCTTTCCGTCCCGTTACGGGTAATCAGCGTCTTCACTGATACCACAATTTCACCGAGCTCGCGGTTGAGACAGAGCGGAGATCGTTACACCATTCGTGCAGGTCGGAACTTACCCGACAAGGAATTTCGCTACCTTAGGACCGTTATAGTTACGGCCGCCGTT